>JACCSL010000403.1 GCA_013812995.1 Ardenticatenales bacterium
GCCTGGAAGCCATCGTCGAGATGGCACTGGACAGCCGCTGGGCGCTAAGGAGCTTCTTCGCGGCGGCCCAGCGGACGCGGCAGGAAGGGCGCTTTTTACCCCCGCCTGCCCCCGTGCCTCCTGCGCCCCCCGCCCTGCTTCCCTATCGCCCCAGTAGGGGCGGGTCTCAGACCCACCCCGCCACGCCGCTCCCCCTGGACGAGATCATGGAGCTGCTGGCCGAGACAGGCCGCGTGGCTCAGGCCCTGCCCGGCTATGAGAGTCGCTCCGAGCAGATCGCGATGCTCTCTGCCATCGTCAATGCCTTTGCCACCTCCTCGCATCTCCTTGTGGAAGCCGGGACCGGCATCGGCAAGTCGTTGGCCTACGTGATCGCCGCGATCTACCAGGCCACCACCCGCAACGAGCCCGTCGTGATCTCGACCAACACCTTGAATCTCCAGGATCAACTTTTTTACGACGAGTTGCCACACCTCTCCGAGGTGCTGGGGCGGCCCTTCAACGCGGTGCGGCTCAAGGGTAAAAACAACTATCTGTGCAGCCGCCGTTTCGAGCTCCTGCGGCGACGGGGCAATTTCAACCAGGCGGAGGCGCGGCTGCTGGCGCGTATTCTCGTCTGGCTCCAGCGCACGAGCAGCGGGGACCGGGTGGAGCTGAATCTTCAGCCCGAAGAGGAGCCGTTCTGGGAACTTATCAGCGCTGATGGCAGTAGCTGTAGCCCCGACCGCTGCGAGCCGTATGGCCCCTGCTACTGGCTGCGCGCTCGGGCCCTGGCGGAGCAGGCGCATCTGCTCATCGTGAACCATGCGCTCCTGCTCACCGATTTGATGGCTCAGGGTGGTCAGCTTCCTCCCTACCGCTATCTGATTGTGGATGAGGCGCACCACCTGGAGGAGCAGGCCACACAGCACTTCGGCTTTGCCCTGCACCAGGAGCGGATGTACCAGGCCCTTCAGCGGCTGGAACAGGAAAGCAATGGGCGCTCCATTGGACTGTTGGCGCAGATTCGCCGCGCGGCGCGGGAGAGCAAGAGCCGCGATCTTTCCGCGCTGGCCGAGCGGTGCGGGCTTCTGATCCGGCAGGCGGAGCAGTGCCGCCGTAGTGCGGATGGCCTCTTCGAGTGTTTGGCCGAGGTGCTGCATCGCCATCAGAAGTCAGGCTACCGGTACCACATCTTGCCGGAGTGGCGACAGCAGGCCGAGTGGCGTCGCCTCGCGCAGGCCACCGAGCTATTCTGCGCGGATCTCCAGCAATTGATCGAGGGGCTCGGAAGAATCGAGCAGGAGCTGCGCGCCCTCAGCTTCGATGAGCCGCTCTGTCACTCTCACGCCGACGAGTGCCGCTATACCATCGGAACGTTCGACACCTTCTGCCAGGAGACAACGCGCATTCTGCTGGAGCCGGAAAACAACGACATCAATTGGGTCACGGTGCGCGATCCCCAGGGGGATGAAGAAGAGAACGACGAGAGCGCCCCGACCCAGGTCATTCTCTATCGCGCCCCCATGACCGTGGCCCCGATGCTTCATGAGCGCCTCTTCAATAGCAAGCACTCGGTTATTCTGACCTCTGCCACGCTGAGCAGCGAGGGCAGCTTCACCTTTTTGAGAGAGCGGCTAGGCATCAACGAGGCCAATGAGCTAGCGCTGGGATCACCCTATGATTTTACCCGGCAGGCGCTCGTCTACGTGGCGGACGACCTCCCCGAGCCCAACCAGCCACACTATGCCAGCAACATTCACCGCGCTCTCATCGAGCTAGCCCGCGCCACCGACGGGCGAATGCTGGTGCTCTTCACGAGCAAGAGCCAGCTGAATGCGGCCTACCGCGCCATCTCGGATTCCCTGGCTCACCAGGACATCGTCGTGCTGGGGCAGTACATGGATGGCTCGCGCACCCAGCTCATCGAGCGCTTCCGCACGATGGAGCGCGCCGTGCTCCTGGGAACCCACTCGTTCTGGGAGGGCATTGACATTCCTGGCCCCGCGCTGAGCTGCCTCGTCATCACGCGGCTGCCCTTCCCCGTGCCCACGGACCCGGTCCAGGCCACCCGCTCCCTGATGTACTCCAATCCCTTCTTGGACTACGCGGTGCCGCAGGCAGTGCTCCGCTTCCGTCAGGGCTTTGGCCGCCTCCTCCGCTCCACGCGGGACCGGGGCATCGTCGCGCTGCTCGACAGTCGCCTGGAGAGCAAGCGCTACGGCTCGACCTTCCTGAACTCCCTGCCCAATACCCAGCTTCATATTGGACCCTTTCGCGGCCTGCCCCCGCTGGCCTCGCGCTGGCTGGCGGAGGAGGAGTGAACGGAAAGTCAAAAGTCAAAAGTCACCAAGTAGGCCCCTAAAAGGGGAAGGTCAAAAGTCAAAAGTGACGGAAAACGACAGATTGTCTCTACTTGATCTGTGCCCTGCATGATCAAAAAGTTGAGTGCAAGTACAGTAATTTGCCGTTTGGTCGTTACTTTTGCCTTTTGCCTTTTGATTTGGGTGTGTTTCATTTGAGTTGGAACCCGTCTGACCCGGCTTGGAATTCACGCTGGCTCGCTGCGATGGTCCTTCGCTCTCCCAACTCATTTGAAACACACCCTTTTGATTTTTACCTTTCCGTCCTATAATCCAGCCCGCCCAACACTTGGCCTACAGAGGAAAAAGAAAGAATGATCAGTGCAAACGACCTTCGCCCCGGCTCGGTCTTCGAGTGGGAAAACGAACTCTACCGGACGCTGACGCAATCCCAGACACACATGGGACGCGGCGGCGCGACCGTGCGCGTGAAGATGCGCAACCTCCGCTCCGGCTCCACCTTCGAGCGTACCTTCAGCCCCGATGATCGCTTCCAGGATGTGCGGCTGGAGACACGCCAGGTGCAGTACCTCTACAATGACGGCGACCTGTACCACTTCATGGATACAGAGACCTATGAGCAGCCCGTCATCCAGTCCACCACGCTGGGGGATCGCGTTCCCTACCTGAAGGAAAACATGATGCTGGGCATCGCCTTCTACGATCAGGAGCCCATCGAGATCGAACTCCCCGCGCATGTGGACATGGAGATCACCTACACCGAGCCCGGCTTTGCCGGTGACACAGCGCAGGGGGCCACGAAGCCCGCGAAGACCGAGACAGGGCTGACCATCAACGTGCCACTCTTCGTGAACATCGGTGACCGAGTTCGCATTGACACCCGGAACGGCCAGTACATCACCCGCGTCTAACAGGAAGGACCATTCCGATGGCCGAGAAGAAGAATCGTCTCACCGATGCGATGCAGACCCATATCTTGCTCAAGTGCCCGGCCTGCGGGCAGCAGTATGCCATCTACGGGATCATGGTACAGGATGACGAGGAGATGTCCTGCACGGAATGCAACTCGCTGTTCCGGCTGCGGATTCAGGGCAACAAGGTGGATGCCTACATGGTCAGCCCGCCAACGGGGGCACCCCTTGGCCCCGCCGAGGGACTGAACCGCAAATAACTTGAAAGTAGAAGCGCCC
>JACCSL010000415.1 GCA_013812995.1 Ardenticatenales bacterium
GAGCAGTACAGTATCACGCGCGAGGAGCAGGATGAATTTGCAACCCGCTCTCACCAGCTAGCCAGTGAGGCCCGCGAGCGCGGTCGCCTCGCGCTGGAGATTGTGCCGGTGGAAATTCCGGGGCGCAAAGGGCTGGTGACGCGCGTCGAGCATGACGAGCATATCCGCCCGGACACAACGATGGAGAAGCTCGCGACACTCCCTGCCCGCTTCCGTCAGAATGGCGTGGTGACGGCCGGGAATGCCAGTGGTATCAACGATGCCGCCGCGATGGTGGTGCTAAGCCGATACGGCACAGCGCGCGAGCGCGGTCTGCCGATCCTGGGGCGCATTGTCTCCTGGGGTATCTCCGGCGTGGACCCGAAGGTGATGGGCATCGGTCCCGTCCCCGCGACCCGTATGGCGCTCCAGCGGGCGGGCCTCGGGGTGGAGGCATTGGACATCATCGAGGTCAACGAGGCGTTCGCGGCGCAGTACCTCGCCGTCGAGCGCGAATTGGGGCTGGATCGGGAGCGAACCAACCTCAATGGCGGCGGGCTCTCCATCGGTCATCCGCTGGCTGCTACTGGGGCGCGCGTTACTCTCTCCGCCCTCTACGAGCTGCGTGAGAAAAATCAGCGCTACGCGTTGAGCACCATGTGCATTGGCGGCGGGCAGGGCATTGCCGCCATCCTGGAATCTGCCTAATCTGAACCAAAAAGAGAGCGGCCACTCCAGCGTGACCGCTCTCTTGGAAAAACCAGGTATTCGGTTTAGACGTTGGTGCGGCGGCTCAGGGCGTTCAGCACGGTGACGAAGAGAACTGCCCCGATAAAGCTGGTGAGGATGGTCGAGATGTCCAGCCCATCCACGGGGTCTACCCCGAACAGCACCTGCGCCAGGAATCCACCGACGAGCGCGCCGATGAGACCCACGATGATGTTACCCACCAGGCCATAGTCGCTGCCCTTGGTGAATTGTCCTGCAAGCCAACCGGCGATCAGACCGACCAGCGCCCATACAAGTAGACTTACTAACATTTGGAGCTCCTTTAGAAGTGTAGTGGTAAAGTTGGTGCCTTTGGACGGTGCTTCCCCGTCATGGCTCTCTACTATGCAAGTCCTGTGCCACCCCTCGCTCTCGTGGGCGAAGTTGACATGGGTCGCTACCTCAGTTACCCTCTGCTGCCATTTGCTCCACCGCCCCAACGAAGAGGCCCGATGTGTTACCCAACACATCTCCTGGGTCTCTTTTTGCTTCATTGTCAGGCAAAGCCGCATGAATTCCAATACTATCAGACTAAATCATGCCTTTTTTGCGCGTGAGGCCCCTATCGTCGCGCGGGATCTGCTGGGGCGTGTTCTCGTGCGCCAGCTGGAGTCAGGGGAGCAGCTGCGTGGGCGGATCGTGGAAACCGAGGCCTATCATGGGCTGAGCGATACGGCCAGCCACGCACGAGCGGGGGATAAAGGTCGAGCGGCTCTGATGTATGGGGAGGCCAGTTGCGCATACATCTACCTGATCTATGGGATGTACCACATGCTGAATGTGGTGACGGACGAGCCGGAATTACCCGCAGCCGTGCTCATTCGCGCGGTGGAGCCGCTGGAGGGAATCGATACGATGCTCGTCCTCCGCCCGGTCAAACGGTCTGCACTGACCAATGGGCCGGGGAAATTATGTCAAGCAATGGCAATTGATCGTTCCCTCAATGGTGAGGATGTTATTCAAAGCGAGGCGCTGTGGTTTGAGCCGGGTGTGCCCCTCCCCCATGAGGAGGTGGGGCGCTCGCCCCGCATCGGCATCGATTATGCCGAGCCGGAACACCGGGAGCTGCTATGGCGCTTCTTTCAAATAGGAAACAAATGGGTGTCATAGCTTTCCTCACTTATTCTTCTCTCTAAAAGGCTCATCATTTATCAATACCTTCGCCAAACTGGTTCAGAGGGAACTACTACTTTTAGGTTATTCCAGACAGCCACTCAAAAATTAAAAAATCCCTCTGTGCATAACCGCAGAGCATTTAATTTGCAGAGTGGGCCGCTAGGGTTAAGTTCACCCCGACTGACGACGCACAGCAAAATGGCGAAGGTATTGATTTATGGAATTGATTTCCTTTTCCATTGTTCTATACTCCGCGCTGTTTGTTGTACCTCACTGGTTAGCTCTGGAAAGTATTGAAATCCTATGATGCAACGCTGTTCTACTTACCTGTTCCTGGCGCTTTGTGTGACAGGTGTTTGGCTCCTGCTGCTCCTGCCGTTGCACGCAAGCGCACGTACGAGCACCTGGTATGTGGCACCCGGGGGAAACAATGACAATACTTGCATGATCCCTGAGCAACCCTGCGCCACCCCCAACGGTGCGCTGAACCATGCAGGTTTTGTGGCAGGCGATATCGTGCTGGTGGCGGCAGGCCGCTACACCAACACCCAAGAAGAAAATGCCGTGGTGTGGCTCGCGCAGGACGCCTACCTCTCCGGCGGCTGGGACGCTACCTTTACCGAACAAAATGGTACCAGCTTTCTGGATATTCAGAACGGTTGGTCAAGCGTCCATGTCTTGAGTGGTGTGGTCGCCAGCATGGATCGCTTCAGTATGCGGAGCGGCTCCGGGCTACAGCAGAACATCCATACCGCCGACCCGCGTACATTACCCCTAATCCCTCCCGACGACCGTTCGTTTGGCCCCCACCAGGATGCTGGGTCATTGGTGTCTAATAACGGCACCTTTACTCTGACAAACAGCCACATCGCGGGACTCTTTGGCGGGTTTGGTCTCTGGAACGAAGGAACCTTCTTCCTCGGGGACTCTACCGTAGAGGGTATTTACCCTGCAGGAGTCCTTAATCTTGAGGCAGGAGAACTTACCCTGTACCGCAGCCAGGTTCAAAACAATTTTGGGATCTGCGCTGGCATCAACAACGAGGGGAAACTCGTGCTGATTGCCAGTACTGTCAGCCACAACAGCACTCGGTATGGCGGTTATGGCGGTGGCATCCGCAATCGTGGCAGTGCGTTCCTGGTGAACAGCACCATCAGTGATAATTCTACGC
>JACCSL010000424.1 GCA_013812995.1 Ardenticatenales bacterium
TGCTGGGCAAGATCGATGACGCCCGCGCCAACATGACGGTTACCATGTACGACCGCAACTACACCCCGGTCATGCACTGGAACTTCCGCAACGCGTGGCCAAGCAAGCTCGCCGGCCCCACGCTGGACTCGGGCAGTGGTGAATTCTCGGTGGAAGACATGACGATCCAACACGAGGGTATGAACCGCGACGGCTCGGACGGCTTCCCCGTCTAATCCACTCTCCGGCTTTGCACGGACAGCGCGGATCTCGACTCGACTTATAAAGGTGCGTAGGGCGTAAGTTACGTCCTACGCACCTCCCGCTCTACCCTATAATGACTAGGTAGGGGTTCAAAGGGAGAGAACCATGTCAGGCAATCCTGTCTTGGGGTTCCAATTTTCCATAGATGTGACGGGGGTGGTCCCCATTACGGGCTACTTCACCGAGGTCGGTGGAATTGGGACAGAAATAGATGTTATCCAGCACAAAACCGTGGATATCCTGGGTCGTTCCGTCACCCAGATGATTCCAGGGCGTGAGAAGTGGAATCCCGTCACACTCAAACGCGGGATTACTGACAGCATGGGGTTCTGGATCTGGTATGAGATGGTCTTCAATGGCCTTGTCTCCGTGGCACGTTCCAGCGTCTCTATTGTTCTGTATGACCGAAATTACACTCCTATGGTGCAGTGGGATATGGACAATGCTTGGCCGTCTAAAATTTCTGGTCCCCAGATTCGCTCAGATAACTCAGAGGTTGCTGTAGAAGAGTTAACCCTCGTCTATGAAGGAATTCGACGCTCCTTCTTCCCTGGTGCCGGGCTCGGTTTTCTTCCGGGTCCGCTCTAGCGTGATAGATGCAGAGCTTGCTGCACCTTAGCAAGATGGGTTTGTGCAATCAACAAGGAGCTACATGAGCTTGCAAACCGAGTTTGAGTTTACTCTGCCACGAGGATATGTTGACCGCGAAGGAAATGTACATCGCGAGGGAGTCATGCGTTTGGCTACCGCGATGGATGAGATCGCACCCTTGCGGGATCTACGCGTTCGTTCAAATGAAGCTTATCTTGTCATTATCTTGCTTTCGCGCGTGATTGTTCGGCTGGGTGCTCTCCCCGCCGTTACCACCAACGTTGTCGAGAGTCTCTTTGCGGCAGATCTTGCTTATCTTCAAGCATTTTATCGACGGATTAATGAGGAAGGGGTCAGCACGTTGCCTGTAGTGTGTCCTGAGTGTCAAAATCACTTTGAGGTGGATTTGGCCGAGATGGGGGGGTCGTAGGCTACCCCCTCGAACGTCTGCGTGAGGAGGTAGCCTATATTGCGTATCACTTCCATTGGCCGCTGGATAACATCATGAATTTAGAGCATGGTGAGCGGCAACAATGGTTGAAGCAGATAGCCAGTATTAATCGCAGGCTGAGCGAACCCTCGGACCGGTAATATCCACCCTTATGCTTGATGATTTCGTAGGTACCCAGGGAACAGAGTAAAATCTCCGCAGATGACTATCTTGAGGAGAATAGGAACGGATGGAACCTCAATCAACCAGTGGACCAGCAGAAACAGATAGCGGGTCAACGATGGGAAATCTTTCCTCTCTAAAAGACCTTGACGCAAAAACTCTGGAAGCTCTGGCACAGGAAATCTACAAACTGATGCGCGAGGAATTACGGGTAGAACGTGAGCGCCTCGGCGGATCCCCCAGAAAGTTCTAAGAAGGGAGAATTGCTGACATGAGTATGCTAGCCAAAGGTAAGATGGCCGCCATGACCGCTGCGAAGGTTGCAGGAGGTCAGGCAATGACCCTTCTAGATGCATCCCCCGCTCACCGATTTTTTGTCTATCTGGAAATCAATGGGCTCGTTGAGGCGGGCTTTACCAATATCACGGGCCTCAGCATGGAACGTGACGTAGAGGATTTCCCAGAGGGCGGACTGAACGATCGAATCCACAAGCTGCCAGGTCGCTTCAAACAGTCCCGTGTTACTCTCAAGCGCGGTGTCTCTTTCTCGCCTGTTCTCTGGGAGTGGTTCTTCAAGGATGACTTTGCAGAGAAGATGTCGGTTAAAAAGACGAACATGTCGATTATCCAGTTTTCATCTTACTCCATTGTCCCGGTGCGATGGTACAACCTTGAAGATGCTTATCCTGCTAAATGGTCCATCTCGGATTTTGATGCGGGAAGCGCTCAGATTTCCATAGAAACAGTCGAAATCGTCTATTCGAAATTGACGGTGGATGCAATCAGTTCGGCCTTGGCCAATCTGTAGTCATTGCGTAAAACAGCAGCCAGAAGCGGCTAACACCTAGCATGGGTGGGCGGGGACTTATGACCAACGAGCAGGGGACAAGCAACGTGGATACCCACAATAGTGATCAGGAAACATCAGGCCCATCTGATTATATCCTCCGGTCTGTGACGAGTGTGGCCCAACAAACGACACGCTCTCTATCTCCCTGGGTTCAGCGTATGTTGCAGCGCACAGTGGCTGACCCCGCCAGTCCCAGTACCATAGGACTGCCATTGGTTAGTCGGTCCTCTTCTTCCGCTTTTACAGCGAGTGGCACACGGGCGATGGTTAGCCGAATCCAACGGTCTGTGGATCATACTGCACTATCGCATCCAGAGATGGCATCGGCGGAACCCAATCGAATTATGAGCGTGGCGGGCGAGATTCTTCAACGACATCGCTCGGTCGGGTCCAAATACGAGCAGCAACCTCTAGGGGCTGGAGCCTCGTCGACTACAGACTCACTGCCATTGGCAGAGAATTCTTTGTTTCCTGGTCTAGATGGGGGCACGCTGGCTCCTGAAGAGATTATGGGGAGCAATAGTTTCTCAGGCGGCTCTAATCCGGCTTGGCCCACTCCTACGAAGGGAGATGTGCAACGCTCCGTTGACGAGGATACGGATGGGGAAGAAGAAGTTTCGGCCCCTCGGCGTCCGCCCTGGCCGCCACTTACGAGGGATGATGTACAGGGTGACGCTATCCAGCGCACCCCTGTGGAAAGCACTCCCAGCCCCAACCGCCCGCCCTGGCCGCCGCCTCAGTTATGTGATGAGGGTGGCGCTATCCAGCGTACCCCAGCGGAGAGTGCTCCCAACCGTCCGGCCTGGCCGCCGCCTACGCGAGATAGTGCACAACGCATGTCGGCCGATGCTGAGGAGTCCCCGGTTGCCTGGTCTCCCGCCACAAAGCCAGAGGTGCAACGTTTTACCGAGCCTTCCTCACCTTCATCTACACAGTCTGTACAGCCAAAATTGCCTACTGAGAGTGGCCGGGTTCGTTCTATCTCCCGTATTGTAGAGATTCCAGCCGCAGGGAGTTTACCCACAAGTGAGGCATCGCGACCGGTTTCCTCATCTGCACCCTCCGTTCAACGTGTGCAGCGTAAAGAGGTGGAAAATAGCAACTCAGCACAGGCCCCTGTTTTGCCTAGAACTGAGCCACAAGTGACCGCCCCTTATGAGATACAGCGCCACACAGATGAGGCAGCGGAGGGCACAACTGACACAGATTTTTTGTCTTCTGAGGATTCCCCCCGTATCCAGCGCCAAGCGGTGGAGGAAGCATCACTTTCCGATACAACTGCTTTAGGTGAAGAGGTCATACAGAGCAAAAGGGAAGAGAGTAGCAGCGCCGTTACTCCCACAGCAACGCCTGTGGTAGGAGCACCGCAAGTACAGCGGCAGATCAGTGAAGGGCCAAGGGTTGCCCCCAGCCTTCCAGGAGTATCAGGGCAAACGACCTCCTCTGATCTCTCCGTGCAGGGGCAGGTGAGCCAGAAGCTACCGCTCCAGCGCACGCCCACACCCACCGCCGCAGCGGAAACGCTTGCCGCGTCGCCGGCTGCGCCCAGCACGCCAGCCGCCAGCACGCCAGCCGCCAGCACGCCCAGCACACCGAGCCTACCGAGCGTAGAGGTGAGCAGCCCAGGAGGGGTAATCGCGCGGCAGGTGAGCGAGAGTAGCACACCCGCGAGCACGACAGTGC
>JACCSL010000430.1 GCA_013812995.1 Ardenticatenales bacterium
GCTCAGATGTGCTGGGGATGCCCTGCCGCCATCAGGGGGTGGCCACGCGCTGCCTGCATGGCTTTGCGCCCGAGGATCCGGTGCGCGTGCGGGTGCCGCTCGACTGGGCGGATCACGCGGGCATCACGCGCGATGGCCCCTTCTGCATCGCCGAGGGGCTGGAGGTCCTAACCGCCGCCTGGCAGGCGCAGCAGAGCGCCGAGCTTGCCGAGGCCCAGGCCGAGCAGGCCCAGGCGCTAGCGGCCATCGCCGCCGCCTCGACCGATGCCGAGGAAGATTCTGCCTCCTCGGACCCAGGTGCGAGCGTGGGGAGCGAAAACAGCCCGTCAGAGAGCGGGGAGTCCGCTGTGTCTGACTCCCCCGCGTGCCTGACACCCGTGCAGCGACAGCGCCAGCAAATCGCGGGCTTCCTGACGCAGCACTTGTCCCTGCGGGTGGATCACCCCTGGGCCACGCCCTGTCACCGCTGCCAGCACCGCCTGGAGGGGAGCCCCACCAAAGATGAAACTGTGCCGCCCTGCGCGTGGGCCGCGCGCCTGCGTGAGGTACGCTTCAGCCGCCTCCAGCTCGAGGCGGGCGGCCCCGCCGTGCCGGTCTGCGGCCAGTTCGCCCCGGACGCGCGCTGGGCGGAACTCATCCCGGAGCACCCAGCTTCCGGTACGCTGCCGCGTGAGTGGCTGCACCGCCAGATCCTGCTCCTGGCGCGTCTGGCCGCGCCGCGCCACAGCGGGGCACGCACGCCCTTCGAGTTCCTTACTGGTCGCCCCATGACCAAGAGTGAGGCACACGGAGACTGGTTCCAAACGCAGCTGGCCGCGCAGGTCGGCGAGCTCACCGACGCGCAGCTCTACACGCTCTTCCTCTGGGCGCACGAGGAGCATCAGAGGGGGAGCGCCAGCTTCAGCCTGCCGGTCGCAGGGGGGCAGTTCATCCCGGTGCAGGAAGTCGCCTGGACACCGACATTGCCAAAGGAGGAGGTGGCGGATGCTTGACACGCTACAAATTAAAGACCCGCTCGCCGGACGGGACGTGCAGATCGTCGTGCAGGTGGGTGCGGGCACAGGACCGCGCGAGGCGCGCCGCGTGCTGGTCGCCGTGGGGGAGGTGGATCACCCACCGGTGCTCCAGAGCGGCACGTTCGGCGAGATGGGGACGCTGATTGCTGAGGGCTGGATGCGCTACGCTGACCAGGTGCGCTCGCACGCGCATAACGCGGCGGAGGCAGAAGCTACCCCGCAAGAGAGCCTACTTGCCAGCGCACCTGCCCTGGGCGCGCCGCCCCGGGCGGCGCAGGAGACCCCCGCTACCCAGATCGCCAGCATCCTCGACCTTTTCTAGCCACATGACGCGCGCCTCCGGCCTGACACCGGGCCGGGGGCGCAGAAAGGACTTCCCATGAGTGAGGTTATTCCCGACGCCACGGGTACGGAGCCCGCCGCAGGCGAGGTGCCGCCTGGCCCACGCCGCTTCCGCTACCTGGATCACTTGTTCGAGGACCCCGACCCGACAGTCACCATCGATGCCATCCGGCAGGCCCTGATCGGGCACTTCCCAGAGCTGGCCCGCGCAACACACCACGAGACGACCCTGGCGGACGGGACGCGCGAGATCCGTTTCGAGAAGCAGATCACCACCAAGGGCACGCTGGGGAGCGGCGAGCTCGCCCGCGCCCTGGCGGCCTTGCCGCCGTATGAAGATCCCCTGGTGGCTCCATTACGGGCGGGAATCCTCCAGGCCGAGATGACGCTGGGCGAGCTCGCGGTCCAGGCCCCGGCCCTGGAGGCCCTCTTTGCTGAGGCCGAACAGGTACGGCAGGCCGCGGCGACCCTGGCCGAGCGCTGCACCCGGCTCGCGCCCCATGCCCTGCCATGTGTCCCGCTCGGTTTCTAGTCCCCAGACCGCCCGCCGCGCTGCCGCTCTTGCTCTCGGGCAGCCTGGCGGCGCGCGGGGCGAGCACTCTGGCCGCCAGGCACCAGCTGGTTTTTCCGGAGGAGCCACTCCCCGTTCTGCCCCTCACCGAACCATGCGCTCTGCCGCGCGCCATCCGGGTCTTCTTCCAACGCATGAACAACGAGTGCTTCCCTATCTGTGACCAGGCGCTCACGGCCAGCCACCTACCGACCCTGCTGGGCTGGCTGGAGACGCTGCCCATCGGGCTCTACGGCCTGGACAGCTGCCACGAGCCGCCCGAAAGCTATCCGGAGCCGTTGGCATTGGCGCTCAGTTTGGCGCTGGTCGAGTGGCAGGATCCGACCGAGGCAACCTGGTGGTTAGAAGAGTATGGGCATCTGGCCCTGCCGCCGGAGCTATCCATCTCGTCCCTCGGGGGCGTGCTGGGCGAGATGGCGCTCGGCGCGCCGCTGGACGGCCTGGCCCCTCTCCTTGAGATGGTCCTACAGAGTACGGGCAGCCTCTTTCTCGATATGTGCCCTGGCTGCTGGCTGGAGAGGGGAGGGGCGCACGCGCCGGGCTGGGCCGCCGACGATCTCCAGGCCCTGCGCGCGGATTGGGCGCAGGCCGCGCCGCGCTGGCAGCTGGTCGAGGTCCTGCTCGACTGGGTCGCTGCCGACGAGCCGCGTGGGATGGTCGCCATCGCCGAGGCCCTGCGCCGCGCCCACTGGCGCTCGCTCTTTGCCGACGAATACAATGTGCGCCCGGGAGGTGGTCTGTGATTCTCGCCCTGCCGTCCTGTCCGCCGCTCGTCTCCCCCGTGAGCGCGCTCCCGCGACCCACCCGCCAGCTCCTCATCAGTGGCGCGCTGCTCCTCGATCTCTGGGAGGGCCTCTTCACGGATGAGGCCCTGCGCGAGGTGGTCGTCATGCTGGACGAGCCGGAGACGCTACATGCGCCCATCCAGCACTTCCTGAAGCGCGTCAGCGCAGAACGCTTTCCACTGGACGAGGCCTGGCTCTGGGAGACGGAAGAGGGGTGGGAAGACGATGCTGGTACCCTACATCCCCTGCTGTACGGGATTCCCCTGCTGCCCCTGGGCATCGAGTGCAGCGACAATGCGGCAGAATGGGGTGAGCCGGTGCGCTGGCTCTTTCGCGCCGCACACCACCTGGATACAGAAGCAACCTATCCCGACTTTGCCCTGCCCGAGGAGACAAACCTCGTAGACCTGGCCGAGACGTTGGAGGCGGGCGGACAACTGCCCCCTATGCTGGCAGCCCTTCCCGCCCTCCTGCGCTACGTCTGCTACGCAACCGGCAATCCCTGGCTGGATGTCTGCCCCGACTGCTACCTGAGCGGCGGCGAGGCCCCGGCCTGGGACGTTGAGACGGTGCAGTGGCTCGCGCATACCTGGCGCGAGGCCGACCTCCTCCTGCGGGGGATCTACGGCCTGGTCGCGTGGGTGGAAGAAGCGCTGAGTGCCCGCCTGGCGACGATTCATCACTGGCTGCTGGTGGGGCTGGGACTTCGCCAGGTACCCGACGCGCGCCAGCTCGCCCTGCCCCTGTGGGAGGAGGAGGAACCGAATGACCCAGCCTGACGCCGCGACGGACCCCACCCTGCGCGCGGCCCTGCACTTCTTTGACGAGGCGGTGCTGCTCACGCGCTACCACCGGACGGGGGGCACGACCAGCTACCCCGTCGCGCCGCAGGAGGTGGCCGCCACCCTCGGGGCCCAACCGCTCTCGACGGGCCTCCTGCCGCGCCACACCCTCTTCTGGCGACGTGAGCAGGGCGGCGAGTGCCTCGGCCTCTACGTGCCGCGCCGCCGCTGGGCGGTGCGTACAACGGAGCACACCTACCAGATTCCCTTGCCCCCGCTCCTCCTGGTGGGCTGGCACACTCGCCTCTATGCCTATGCCCTGAAGCGCGTGCCGCGTGGCCCCGAGGAGCGCCTCTTTCACTTTCCCGGCTCCAACCTCTACGCCGATGGCACAGTCTGCATGGGCGATACGCCTCTGCCTGCCTGCTCCTCTGCCACGATTTACACGCTCCGCGATCTCTTCCTCACCGGGAGTGCTTTTAACGACCACGGTATCCGCGCGCGCTGCCGCAGCTATCCCGAGGATGTGCGCGCGCTGTGGGCAGCACTGGCCGAGAAGACCCGCTTCCCGCTGGGGGAACTCCTGCCGACCGCCTATACGCTGGGCGATTGGAGCGAGGGACGCCTGCGGCCTGCCTGATGCCCGAAAGGAAAAATCTCATGATCCAGATTACCGCACCCCTGCTGGTCGAGGTAGGGGAAGACCATTTTATTAATCTCAGCCTGGCGGTGCAGGTGCGCCCTGACCGGGACGCGCTGCGCGTGGAGTACGCGGTGCCACTGCCCGCCCCACAGGCACACTGCCTGGGAGCCGTGCTGCACTACGAGCTTCTGGAGGGGGTCGAGGCTGACCGCCTGCGCGCCTTCCTGCGAACCCACCGGGGATAAGGTGTACCTTCCACCCTGCTTCGTACTCAGGAGAGACAACCATGTTCAGCAACCTGACGGACTACCACATCCACCGCCCGGACCAGCCACTCCCGCCGCTCGCCACTCCCTACGAT
>JACCSL010000440.1 GCA_013812995.1 Ardenticatenales bacterium
GCGTAGAAGAACCCAAAGAGCAGCGTGGCAAGGGCTCCACTCCAGAGCAGCAGCCGATCCGCGAGGCGCAGGGAAAGCAGCGCGCCGAGCCTCCCTGGCAGCGGGACCGTGGCGGCGAGCAGGGCCATCGCCAGGAGCGGAAACGTGACATTTGCACGAGCGAGGTCCCACAGGGAGCGCAGCCGTGCCACGAGTGGCTGCTTGAGCCCGAGGTCAGCGGTAAAGACACTCCCTGTCACATGGGCCAGGAAGGCGCGCCAGCTTCCATCATAGAGTTCTAGCGCCGCCCCGCCAGCGAGCGGCTGGTGCAGATAGGCCGTGCGCGGGCCGCGCCAGGCGATGTACAGATAGAGAAGCTGTGGCAGCGCGACGAGGAAAAGCAGCGTTAGCAGGCCGCGCGGGCGGAAGGCGGCGCGCTGCTCCAGCCATAGCCAGAGGATCAGCCCCGGAGCCCAGAGAATCATGGTGCGGTGATGGCTGAGCGCGATCCCGTAGAGCAGCGCCAGCCAGGGCAACCAGCGCGGCTCATGCCCACGCGCCCAGAGCCCCCAGAGCAGCAGCGCCAGGAAGAGCGTGTTGAGCGTGTAGACCTCGGCGATGAGCGCCTGGGACCAAAACGTGAGCGAGAAGCCGAAAAAGAGTGCCGTTACCGTGCCGATACCCTGCATCCATCCAGGGCTCAGTCCAAGCCAGGCGCGGCGGAGCAGCGCCTGCATCATGGGAAGCAGCAGCGCCACCGTCGCCGCCCCCGCTGTGACGCTGAGCAGGGTCATAGCGCGGGTAGGGGCCACGCCGAGCAGGGCCAGGGTGTGGCTCCAGAGCCAGCCAAGTATCAAAAAGAGGGGATAGCCGGTCGGGTGGCTCAGCCCTGCCGTCCACGCGGCCAACTGCGCCTCGCCCGCATCGCCCCACTCCAGCCCCACCGAACTCATAAGCGAGTAGAGCAGGAAAAAGAAGAGAAAGAGCAGCAGCGGGAGCATCCGGCGCAAAAACTTACTCGTTTGCGCCATCAACTCTCGGGAGCAGCCGCTGAATCTTGTCGAGCAGGCGGGAAAAATTCACCGGTTTCACGTCATACTCATCGCAGCCCGCCGCGCGCGATTTCTCCTCGTCCCCAATCAGGGCGTGCGCGGTCAGGGCAACGATGGGAATGGCGGCCGTCTCTGCATTCGCCTTGATCTGTCGTGCGGCATCCCAGCCATCCATCACCGGCAGACTGAGGTCCATCAGGATGAGGTCAGGGCGTTCTTTCTGGGCCATCGCAACCCCCTGCGCCCCGTCAACGGCCAGCAGAACCTGGAAGCCCCTGCGCTCCAGACGGCGCGCGAGCATGTCGCGGTTCATCTCGTTGTCCTCAATCAGTAGTATCGTGCTCATAGCCACCCTCCTTCCCCACAAATCGCTGCCGGATCCCAGCCTTGACCAGGCCCGCAATCTCCTGTAGCAATTTGGCGCAGCTCTGATCTCCCTTCTGAAGAATCTGCTCCACAGAGCCCTTGAGACGCTGACGATCTAGGGGGGTAAGTTCCTGCGCGGTGACCACCACCACAGGAATCGAGCACCAGTCAGGGTGCTCCCGCAGGCGCGTCACAAATTGGAACCCATCCATCTCGGGCAACATCAAATCCAGCAAGATGAGGTCAGGCTTCTGCTCGACCACCCGCTGGAGCCCCTCCTGCCCATTGGTTGCCTCGTCAACCCTCCAGCCCGCACGCTTCAATAGCCGCCGAAGCAAGGTGCGGGTGGCCTCGTCATCCTCAATGATGAGCAACAGCGGGGGCCGCCCCTGGCGCTGATGTTTGTGGAGCAGGGTTATGAGGCGCTCCCGCTGGATGGGCTTGGTGAGATAGTCTACCGTCCCCAGGGCAAAGCCAACATCCTCATGCTCTACCATTGAGATCATAATGACCGGAATATCGCACAACTTCGGCTGCTCTTTGAGGGCTTTCAGGACAGCCCAGCCGTCCATCCCGGACATCAATACGTCAAGGGTAATGGCATCCGGCAGGTGCTCAACCGCCAGATGAAGCCCGCTCGCCCCATCCGACGCGGTGAGGGTGCGAAAACCCGCGCGCGTCAGATGGCGAACAATCAGGTCGCGCGCAGCGGGATCATCATCAATGACAAGCACCTGTGGGGCGCTCGGAGGTACGGCTGCTGTCTCCGTAGGCAGGAACTCAACGGTCTGGGGGGGGCTGCTCGGGGACTCCGCCGGGAGCATTGCGGGCAAGAAGAGAGTAAAGCTCGCGCCCGTCCCCAATCCGCTCTCCATCGTGATATCTCCCCGCATCAGCCGAGCGAGGCGACGGCTCAGGGCCAGCCCCAGTCCTGTTCCGCCATACTTGCGTGTGGTGGAGCTATCCCCCTGATTAAACTCCTCGAAGAGCCTGGCCTGTTGCTCCTGGGTGATACCGATACCCGTATCGCGCACCGCAAAGCAAACCCAGGCCTCTTCCCCCCGCAAGTACCGCGTGACCGTCAGGCTGATGGTGCCGCGCTCCGTGAATTTACACGCATTCCCAAGCAGATTCAGAAGCACCTGTCGGACCTTGGTCATATCTCCGTGCATGAGGCCGATGTCCGGGGCGCAGTGGACCTCCAACAGATTCTCGTTGCGTGCCGCCAGGGAGCGAACCGTTATGATGACACCGTGAATCAAGGCAGGAATGCTGAAACTCTCCAGGGAAAGCTCCATCTTGCCCGCCTCAATCTTGGAGAGATCGAGCACGCCATTGACCAGAGAGAGCAAATGATTTCCCGCCGTCCGTATCCTCTCTAGATCAGATGAAAACTGGGTGTATCCTGCTTCCTCTACCTCCTCCTGAAGCAACTCGCTGTAGCCAATAATCGCGTTGAGCGGGGTTCGCAGCTCATGACTCATATTCGCCAGAAAGACACTTTTGGCATGGCTGGCACTCTCGGCAGCCTGCTTGGCGAGAAAGAGCCGTTCCTGCCGCTCTTTATACGCCAGGATGTCTCCCAACGCTATCTCTAGTGCCTCCCGCTCGCGCCCCAATTCCTCGGTGCGCTGCTCCAGCTCCACCCGCGCCTTCTCGCTTTTCTCCAGGGCCTCCGTCAGGTATTGATTCAGGATGCCGCCCAGCAGCCCGCCCAGCAACAAGAGAGCGGGTGGGATCACATACTCAAACATTCCTACGATGGGGTGGTAAGGAATACTCGGCAGTGCCAACTGATTGCGGAGGAAAAAAGCCGCCACGTACAGGAGCGCGCCCCAGCGCGCCCACTGCATAGCACTCTGGAACGGTTTTAGGAAAATAGCAATGAGGATGGTGAGGAGAAACCCTAGAGCGCCCGCCAGCAGTAATGGCTTTACGG
>JACCSL010000447.1 GCA_013812995.1 Ardenticatenales bacterium
CCTCCTGGTCTCTCGAAGTCTCGCCCAGCCTCAAACTGTTCTGATTGCGGATAACCCCGGCTTTCCTGTGGAGAGTCGCGGCAAAATGTGAATAAATGTTCTACGGAAACAAACCATTTGCTTTTGCCCAGGCTGCGATTGCCGCATCAGCATCTGCCAAAGCATCGGCTATGGTTTCATACTCCTTTTCACTCTCCCAAATCATTCCTCCCTCATCCATCACTCGGATAAACGAGGTGGCGTAGTACTCATAACCTATTTCGATTCTGCCATTCTGGACCAGCCAGGAAATATTGGGGTACTGCGCATCAACCATTGGTGCCATCGTGGTTTTGCCCTCCAAATCATTCAAAAGTTCTGAATTAGTGACTCGGCTTCCTCGCGACGAAGACCTCGTAGCTGCCGGGCTCAAGCTCTGAATGATCGAAGGGCATTGCCTCTGGCTGAAACCCCGCCTCAGAGAGCAGCCGGAGCCAGGTTGCCCGCGAGAACAATCCCCCAATGTGCCGGTCATGGACAACGCGCACCGACCCATCTTTCTCTCTCAAGATGTACACATAGTCAGTAATATGGGTAGTATCCGTCGGGTCAGGATCCCAGCTCCACTCCAGATAGCGCATCCCTTTCCCTTCCGCATCGTTCCCCCCACAGTCTGTCGAGGATTGAAAGTTCTCTGTGAGATGATCCGGTGCGAATAGCACGGCTCCGCCTGGCTTGCAATGCACGAAGGCCGTCTCGATTGCCTTCTTGAGGTCTGCCTCCGTCGTCATGTAGGTGATAGCATCATGGACGAACACCGCGTCGAACTCGCGGTCCAGCCGCACCATTCGCATATCGCCCTGAACGTGCTCGCACTCCGGGTTCAACTGGCGGCTCACCGCGAGCATATCGGGGGAGAGGTCCACGAGCACCATCTCGAAGCGCGCCTTGAGATACGAGGCATTGTTCCCCCCACCGCTACCCAATTCGAGGAGCGTCTGCGGGGGTTCCTCGCAAGCATCAACGAGCACTCGCTGGTAGAACGCTGCCTCCTCCGCGTACTCTTCCGGGGCCGACAGCAGCGGCCACCACGCCGCAATCTCGCTGTACATCTTGGGGGGAGTGGATTGAGTGGGGTGTTGGGGGTCCATGATCTGGCTTTCTATCATTAAGGTTGGATGATGCTGCGGACCTCAAGCCCAACGATATGCTGGAAATCGCTCGGGTTATGGGTAATCAGGGGAAGTTGATGTCGGAGCGCAGTCGCCCCAATCCAGGCATCTTGCGGTGCAATCGTCCGACCTGCCGCCTGTAGTTGTGCCCGGAGTCCGCCCCAATGACGACACAATTCTACATCAGCGGGAATGATGATATAGGTTGCCAATGTCTGTTCGAGGCGCATGAGTCGAGTTTGACCCCATTTGCGGGTTATTGCCCACTCAAAGAGTTCGGCGACGGTCATGAAGGAGATCGCCAGGCGGTGACTCTGGAGCAGGGACGCATAGGCCGCTGACCGTGTATCGCCTTTGAACAAATAGGACACCACATTGGTATCCAACAGCACAAGACTCATGTGTCCCTCATGCGGTCGGCCTGACGCCGCGCCGCAATGAACTCATTAAAATCATCTGCTGACTCGTCCTCAGGCCAAAAATCAACCGCCAATGTGCGAATATCGGTGATGATAGGAGTTATTTGCATTTGCTCCATCTCCTCAAGCGAGCGCGATGACCAAAACGCGGCACTCTCCTCCTCAAAGGCATAGTTCTGTTGCAGGTCTCGCGAGATGACCTCCAATAACTCGAGTTTATCCCGTGGCGACAGGGCACGGGCGGCGATAATGACTTGTTGCAGTTGCGGTGTCATGCGTTACCTCGTGATTATTACGCTTTAGATAGTATTGTACTGTCTTCATGCTACCCATAGCACCTCAGCCTTGTTGCCTGTAAATTGAATGATATTGTCACATATCTCCTCCATCAACTTTTGCACTTCTGCCTCTGAGAGGTCAGATGCATCTACAAGGACTTGAAACCCAACAAAGTCCTCGCGCTACGCGGGCGAACAATGCCCCTCCGCGAACTAGGCTACGCCCATCGCCCCAAAGCGTCATAGCAGCTTCACAAACTCTTCAACCGTCAAGCCTGCCTGCCGGATGATGGCTCGCAGTGTGCCCGGCTTGATCTCGTCGTGGTCCGGCACCACCACCCACCCGTAGGGAACATCACGGCGCATAGTGACATGGGAGCTACTCCGCCGTTGGATGGTGAAGCCCGCTCGCTCCAGTGCCCGAATACACTCTGCGCCGGAGACATTTCGAGGGAGTCGGGTCATACCTGCACCAACTCCAGATCATCCTCAGGAACAGGGTCCCCTGCTGCCTCCAGGCTCTCAATGTACAACTCAATGGCATCTTTGATGTTCTCAATGGCTTTCTCTCGCGTCTCGCCTTGAGTGAGACACCCCGGGAGGCTCGGCACCTCAGCCAGCCACCAGCCGTCTTCTATGGGTCGCAGGATTACGTTACGCATTGATCTTCTCACTTTCTTGGCTGCCTTGCGTCAGTGTCGTGGGGGGTAACACATGCCCCTCCTGAGTATACCGAATCGCAACTTGCTCTGACAAGGAGTGTGACGAGTTGACGCTT
>JACCSL010000514.1 GCA_013812995.1 Ardenticatenales bacterium
CACCGGCGGCGACCCTGTTTCTCGGGCTCGCGTTCGACATACTCGCAAAGCGAGTCCCGGTGATAACGGCAGGGGCCATCCGCGCGGCGCGTGGCACGCACCTGCCCGGCGTGCCCCAAGTGGTAGAGCCGACGGGCGCTGAGTCCGGTGAGTTGTTGCGCCGCCTCGGGGGTGAGCCAGCGCGGCATAGCACGCATGAGAACCTCCTTTCTGGAGGGACGGGCGAGGGACAGCAGCAACTGCGGGACCCGGACAGCGCCCGGGCGCAGTCGGGGCAGCACTGCTCGGAGAGAGCGCGCTGCCCCACCGCGGGGAAAGGTCATAGGGGCAGAGGAGGAACGAATCAGAGGGAGAAGAAGGGGTATGGACTACCCCACTGCCAGACCTGCCGAGAGGCTTGTGTGTTCGGGCAGGCTGGCTAGTGGGATATGACTTCAGCCCTGTCCCGCGTTAGCGGGTGGGGAGGAGCAGACTATAGGGGGGCCACGCAGACTACGATGAAACGCATCTCGGCGCGTCAGGGATCCTCCTCCGCATCAAGAATCTGCTGGATATCCCGGTGCAACGCGGGAATCTTGTTCTGGACGACATCCCAGACAAGATCATAATCCACGCCGAAATAGTCGTGGATGAGTTTATCGCGCATGCCCGCCATCGCCCGCCATTCGGGCTGTGGGTACCGCTGCTTGAGAGCATCGGGCAGATGTTTGGTGGCTTCACCAATGATCTCCAGGCTCCGCACGAAGGCGCGCTTGCGTGTTTCGTCTTGCAGGAAGGTGGCTTGGTCGAGGCCCTGACGTTGGTCCAGCAGATACTGAGCCTCATCCAGGATATGATGGAGGTACTCAGCCGTGGAGGGGGACATCTTCAACCTCACGCAAGATGTGGGGGCCAAGGTAGGGGCTGAGGGATTCGGGCGTCACAACCTCCACATCGCGTGCGAAAAGCTCCTCCAACAGCCACACCAGATGGATAAAGTTGTCATAGCTTTTCTCGCCCGTCTCAAACTCGACCAGCAAATCCACATCACTCTCCTCGTGCGCTCGGTTCTGTACAAACGACCCAAAGAGTCCCAACCGTTTGACGCCCAGCGCGCGCAGCTCGGGGCTGTGTTGCTGAATCAGACTCTGGATATCGGTCTTGCTTTGGACACTCATGCTTACTCCTTGCTGAAACTGACAATCTGAAGATGAACTACAGATGCGGACGACCATTACCCCCGTAGAGATTGTAGGATAGCCGCAAGGGGTCGTAAAGCACCCCCAGCTGATCTTCAGCCCTGCCGCGCGTTAGCGGGCGGGGAACAGCTCCCAATCAGGCGAGGAACCTGGCGGGGCCGACGGAACGAGCGGTAGCGGCAGGAGGTGCGGGGCAGTCGGTAACAGCGGACCCGGATTATCACCGCGCAGGGCGACTGATCTACCACAAGGAACCCCTGGAGCGGATGGAAAACCAGTACCGCGTTCACTTCACGAACGGGACGGTGCAGTGGATCAAGCGGGAGTGGGAACCGTGGACGTACGCCAAAGAGGTAACCATTAGGCCGAAGCCACCTTCTCCCCCTGCGACCGCATGACCTGCTTGACAGGGGAAAGGACTCAGCGCGAGAATGAGACCATGTTCGCTACACCCACCCCTCCCACCACACCCCTCAACCAACTTTCCTTTGTGGCCGTCGATAGCGAGACGACGGGCCTCTCGGCGCAGGCAGGGCATCGCCTGGTGGAGCTGGCGGCGGTGCGCTTCACGCTGGCAGGCGAGGAGGCACGCTGGCAGAGTCTGCTCTGGCCGCACCGCCCCATCTCGCCGGGCGCGCAGCGCGTGCATGGGCTCTCCAGCGCCGATCTGGCGCAGGCCCCCACCTTCCGTGAGGTCGCCGCCGATTTCCTGGCCTTCGTCGGCGCGAACCCGCTGGTGATGCACAATGCGCCCTTCGATGCCGCCTTCTTGGCCGTTGCCCTGGCCGAGAGCGGCATCCACTACCAGGCCCCTATCTTCGACACGCTGCGTCTGCTGCGCCGCCATTTTCGTCTGAGGTCGAACGGTCTCGCAGCGGCCGCGCGCGCCTTCCGTCTGCCGAGCCAGCCCACCCACCGCGCCGCTGCCGATGCCGCCACCACCGCTCAACTCTTCGGGGCCGCCCTGACCGAGTTGCACGCCGATCAGTGGGCCGATCTGATGAGGCTGCATGGGTCTCCGCTTGCCCTACCCCCTGTCCGGCTGCCGCGTCCGGAGGTGGATTTGGAGCAGGCCCTTGCCTCGGGGCATTCTGTCATAGTTC
>JACCSL010000521.1 GCA_013812995.1 Ardenticatenales bacterium
GAGCGGTGGCCCGTACACGGTCGCCACACCGGACCCCGCGCTCTGCGTGGATTCGAATGTGAACTGTGACACCTATCAGCTCACCGTGGAACTCCCCCAGGATTACTGGAGCACTCATGAAGGCGGCGTCACCGTCGAGATCAACTGGGCTTCCAGCAATGACGACTTCGATATGTACATCACGGACAGCGCCGGAACGCAGGTGGATTCCAGCGCCGCCGGTGGCACCACCAGCGAGAAGGTCGATCTAGGCAAACTTGCCCCAGGCACCTACACCGTGCAGGTCGTCGCATACCTGGCAGCGGGAGCCAGCTATACAGGCCAGGCCACCCTCACCAGCACCGAGCTATCGGGCGAGATGTCTTTTCCCGAGGACAAGGACACGGTGATGGACATGCTCACCGTGGATTACCCGCTCAATGTCATCTTCGTGGGCTACCAGCCGACTGCGCAGGAGGTGGCCGAGCTGCGCTCGTGGATTCCCGATACCTATCAGCCAACGGTGGCGACCAAGTCGCCCGCCGGGGACGAGGTGCACAATGAGGGGGCCGGGCTGCTCAACTGGAACAAGAACCATCTGATTACCAGCGAGCCCTATTTCCTGGGAATTCGCTACAACTACAAGCTGAACATCATCCAGGCAAGCGATGCCTATGCCCAGGCGCTCTTCCAGGCCGTCGAGGACAACACCGCGCAGGGCCAGGCGTTCCACACGGCCTCGCGCGGGCAGGACCTGGCACGCTACGACACCCTCTACGGTCACTTCCGCCTCCTGGCGAAGGGTGGCGACCTTGCCTACAAGGTGGCGGACGCGACGAAGAGCGACCTGATCGACGCCTATGCCGTCGAAGACTGGATCTTCAACTCCCGCTACAACCCGCAGTGGGCCTGTGCCTTTAAGAACCTGGAGACGAACGAGTGCCTCGATCCGTCCATCATCCAGCCAGACCCGAACGCCTACCATGATCCCTTCTACGATCTGCATGGGTTGAACCTGGACCACATGCCGCAGGGTGTGAACGCGGGCTCCTCCTTCTTCTTCTTCGATACCTTCACGCCCGAGTACGCCAGCAACTACTTCCGCCCCAACGCCTACCATACATGGGGCACGGACAAGGTCATCAACGGGACGATTGTTCCCAAGGCCATTGAGGAGGGCGGCTCCTGGCGCATCACGGACCCTGACACCGGGGACTGGGATGGTGTGGATTTCGGTCGCACCTGGGGTGGTCGCTACCGCTTCCACTTCATCGACCTGGGCGCGGCCCCGAACAACTACGAGTCGGCTTCCTGGCTCAAAGCGGAGCGCACCCTTTCCTCCGATTATCCCTTCGGCGACCCCCCCATCTGGCAGTACAAGGCCGACCCGCTCTGGCAGCAGAGTGGCGAGGGCTGTCTCGCTGACCCGCAGGTGCTCAACTACACGGGCGGCACGCCCTGCCGGATGATGCCGCGCCTGGGCCGGGACGTGGGCTATGGTCTCTTCTTCCGCTCGACCTCCGGCTACCTGTACCGCCCCATCCCGCGCGGCGATGTCTACTGGCTCGCGGTCTCGAACTGGACCGACTTCTACTCGCGACCGCAGTGGGTGAACGGACAACTGACGAACGCGCCCTGGTACGGCGTCTGGTGGACCGACACCTCGAAGCTCTACAAGATCAACCAGGCGGGCGACAACAGCGACGACGTGCTGCGCTGGCTCTCCTCGGCGCTGCCCTACGCGCGCTGGGTGGGTCGCCAGGGTGAGGTGATCCCGCTCTACGACCCGACGAATAACCAGCCCACCGGCGAGACGCTCGACACCTCGCCCAAGTACGAGGATCTGCCCGCGCCCGCCTACCATGTTCACCAGCACGGAACGGGGGTGGATGTCGCCCCTGAGCCACTCTACCCTGGCGACGATCATCATCTCACGGTCCAGTACGGCTCTAGCACGGTGGACCTGACGGAAGTCTCGAACGCGGTCGAGAAGGCCAAGGCGCATGGGGTTCTCGGGCTCAACTACGACGGCTCGGTGAGCCACGAGTCCATGCGCGACTACATCGATGCGAACCGTGCGGGGATCGCGGACAGCGTGCCGGGCGTGAACACGATTCCGTCGATCAACATGGTCTTCGAGAAGGCGTACACCTGGGCGCTCCCGGCGATTGTCGGTGGTATCGCGGTTGGCACGGCGGACGGTGAGGCGTGGGGCGTGATGAACAACGTCAACGACCGCGTGAAGTGGTCGGAGTCGCACTACCCCGCCGCACAGCCGGGCGATGCGCCGGGCTCCCGCCGCTCGCTGACAGATGCCTCGCTGCCCACACAGGATACGGGCGGCGGCTTCTCCTACACCATCGAGCACGAGGCCGCGCACAATCTGGGCCTCTCGCACCCCCACGACGGCTCCTACGGTGTGGACAAGTGCACCACGGGTCCGAACGCGGGCAAGTGGGCCTGCTACTGGACGGGGCTGGGCTGGATGTACGACATCGCCGCCGCGCCGACGACCTACGCCATGTCCTACCGCCCCTACGAGGTTGAAGATCAGGACAATCTCCAGCGCGGTCACGTGGCCGAGTACCTGCTGGGCGCGCAGGACGCGCTGCGCACGCGGCTCGTGGACGAGGCGCGTGCCGGAAATACCACGCCCTCCGCTGGCTGGACGAGCGACTACGCCCGGATGCAGGGATGGCGCGCTCAGGCCGCTGACCTCTTCCGCCAGGGGGATTATCTCCATGCGGAGTACGCGGCCCGCAACGCGGCCCTGGCCGCACGCGCTGTCCCGCAGACGGCCGCCAACACGAGCGAGCCAAAGCTGCTGGAGGCCGGGCAGGTCTACTACTTCAACGTGAACCCGCAGGCGGCCACGCCCGCCACAGTGGCAGAGCTGACGATCACCACCATCGTTGCCACAGAGCAGAAGGCGAAGAGCGCGACGTTGAGCGCCACCGTAAGCAACGCGGGTACAGGCGACGCCAACAATATTGTGGTTCGCTTCCTAGACAATGGCGTGCTCCTGGGTGAGAGCGCCCCACTCGCGACGCTGGCCGCCGGTGCCTCTGCCGAGGTAAGTCTGCCCTGGAACCTGCGTGGTGTCAGCGGCGAGCGTACCATCACGGCCCAGGTCGACCCGGCCAACACCGTGGCCGAGTCGAATGAGGAGAACAACCAGGCCCAGCGCACCATCACGGTTCGCGGGAACAAGGTGCAGAATGGCTCATTCGAGCAATCGAGCAGCGGCAGCGCGCCGGATGGCTGGAGCGGCTCAACGGGGAGCGGCTACGACAGCTCCGGCGCGAACGCCAGCGATGGCAGCCGCGCGGTCAGTGTCACAGGCAACGGTGGCCCGGCAACGCTGCTCAACCCGGCGTGGAGCTCTGCCCCCATCAATGTAGTGGCGGGCGAGACGTACCAGCTCGCCATGACCGTCAAGACGCAGGGCACCTCCTCGGCACCGAGCCTCCAGGTGAGCTACCTGGACGGTACCGGGCGCATCCTGAGCAAGGTCACCGGGCTGACCACCGCGCGGGTCGGTACGACGGGTACCCAGGACGTGCTCGGCCAGATCACCGTTCCGGCAGGGGTTACCAGGCTACGGCTCACACTGGTGGGCTTCTCCGCCACGGACCTCAACACGCGAGGTAC
>JACCSL010000558.1 GCA_013812995.1 Ardenticatenales bacterium
ACCTGCTGCACGGCCACACCGCGCACGGGCAGCTATGCCCAGGTGATTACCAATATGTCCTATGGCTATCTCCAGTCGGATCTGATTCCGGTAGAGCCCAACACGAGTTATAACCTGCACGCCTACCTGCGCGGTCAGCTTGATATTGACACGGGTGGGGCTGGCTTGTGGATCATCCGCGCGCGCTTCTACGATGCGGCTAATGCCCAACTCTCTGTGCCGAATGCAGATAAGGGGGGCGTCACACCGTCACTGCCACCTGGCAGCAGCAGGGGGGGGCCGTGATTAGTCCTGATGGGGCCGTGAAGGCACGCATCGAGCTGTTCAACATCTACAGTGATGGGTGGCTGGCCTTTGACGATGTGTCGCTGGTCAAGGTGGGCACCACGACCAACCTGGCCCCCAACCCGAGCTTCCAGGCGAGCACCGGCTGGACCGCCCTGCGGGCACTCGGCGCGCCGACCAACATCTACCGTCCCAGCGGTGGGACCGGGCTGGGTCAGGGGCGCACCGACAGCAGTCTGTACGTTATCAGCAACCAGATGTCTGCGCGCCTGCGCACAACCAGACCTATCGTCGTCAGCGGTGGGCAGAGCTACGACCTCTATGCCTATCTGCGCGGCCAGGGAGACTCCGATACGGGCGCGTATGGCACCTGGACGATTCGCGCCACCTTCTACAACAGTGCGGGGGCGGCGGTGGGCACCCTTGATGCCGCCTCGGGTACCCTCGCCAGCCTCACTACGACTTGGGCTCGCAAGGGAAGTGCCATTGTCGCGCCTGCCACAGCTACCACGGCCATGGTGGAGCTGATGAGCATGACGGGCTCGGGCTGGGTGGCCTTCGATAGCACCTCCATGATCGCAACGGGCAGCGGTGGGGGGAGCGGTAGCATGAGCGCCCCCAGTACCCAGCGCCTGACGACCAGTGATGCGCCGGCCGCAACCAGCATCGAGATGCCGGGCGAGATGCTCTTGGATCCGAGCTTCGAGGAGGGAACGGGCTGGGCCACGGTGGTGGAGCTCCCGGACGCGACCAATGTACGTCGCTACGGGTCCGGCAACGGGCAGCCCCAGTCCGGTAGCTTCAGCTACGTGATCTCGAACCAGGCCTATGGCTCGGTGCTCTCCGACCCGATTGCGGCCGAACCGCAAAAGGTGTATGACGTACACGCCTGGCTGCGGGGTCAGCAGGACACGCAAACCGGTTCGGGGGGCTACTGGATCGTGCGCGCGCGCTTCTACGACGTGAGCGACGTTTATCTGGGCTATACCAATGCCCAAATAGGCCAGCCGGGGACACTCTCGACCAGTTGGCAGCAGAAGGGGGGCAGCATCTCCACCCCGGCAGGCACGGCCAGCGTGCGGCTGGAGGTCTTCAACATCCTGACGAACGGCTGGGTGGCGATGGATGATGTCACGCTCAACCTGCGCCAGGCGAGCACGAAGTACTACTACGCCGGGGCACAGCGCATCGCGCAGCGCACCAACGCGCGTACCCCCGTCTGGACCATCGGCGACCACCTTGGCTCCACCGCGTTCTCTGTCGATACCCTTGGCACCGTCAGCGAGCTAAGGTACAAGCCCTGGGGCGAGACCCGTTATGAGTCCGGCCTGACGCCAACGGAGCGTAGATACACCGGCCAGATTCAGGACTCTGCCGATATGTACTTCTACAATGCCCGCTACTACGATCCCACCCTCGGCAAGTTCCTCCAGGCTGATACCATTGTGCCAGAGCCAGGCAATCCACAGAGTTGGAATCGCTATGCTTATACGATGAATAACCCTGTTAAGTATGTCGATCCGACAGGGCATTGGACTGAGGAGGAACTACAGGGTTTCCTGGGCGAGGATTGGTACCAACTTTACTTTGGCAAGAAAAGTGTATTTGAAGGTCGGGAAAATCTGCTCAACTTCCTGAGATCTAAAGACACCAGCGATAGAAATATCCTATATGATGTGTCTAGTCTAATGCGGGCTACTGCTGGTCTGCACGCCGCAGGAGTCAATGTCAGGGAGTATGATGCTGTGGGCATTCGACTCTCTGGTAGCGCTGCTGCCAGTCCCTTATTTGGAGGTGCATTTGCCGAAGGGATATTGAATGTGAGAAGCGGTGAATATAGTATTTTCGCAGGAATCGAGTGGGGTATAGGGTTAGGGGCGAGCGGCTCCGCCACAGCAGGACTGGTTTTTGTAAAGAATCTACCAAACAACTCTATTTACCGAGGAGACTTCAC
>JACCSL010000559.1 GCA_013812995.1 Ardenticatenales bacterium
CTGCTGGGCCGCTGCCTCGGCGGCGGCCTGATCGCCCGCCTCCATCGCGTTCGCCATCGCCTGAAGGGCCTGGGCCAGGTTCGGGTCGGTGGCGGCGGCCTGGGCGGCCTGCTGGCGGAGGGCGGCGGCGGCCTCGCTGCGCTCCTGGGCACTCATCTCGCCCATGCGCTCCGCCAGTTCGTTGAGCGCCGCCGCGCCCTCGCTCATGGATTAGCGCTCCTGGGCCTGCTCATTGCCGCTCATACGTTGCAACTCGGCGGCGAGCTGCTCCAGAGATGCCTCGCGCGAGGTGCTGTTGGGATCCTGGCGCTCACGCAGCGCTTCCCGCGCCCGCTCGATGTCGGCCAGAGCCTCCTCGCGGTCGCCGGGGTTTTCCCGCAGCGACTGCGCAAGCTCGTCCATCTCGGCTAGCAGTCGCTCCCGCTCCTCGCGGGGGAGCGTGCCATTCTCGGCCAGCTCCTCGCGCAGATTCTCGATCTCCTCTGCCTGCTCCAGTGCCTCGCGCTGCACGGCGGCGCGCTCGGCCAGAATCGCATCCATCGGGTTGGGCAGGAAGGGCGCGATGAGTGTTGCGAGGAGAAGCACTCCAGCCAGCGCCACAGGGCGGCGCGACCACTGCCAGGGCAATGTTTCCACCGGGACGCGAGCGGCGCGCTGGGCGACGCCGGCGGCATCGCTCTGTTGCTTCATAGCAAGGTCGTCGTGGCGGGCGTGCGCTTCGAGTTCCAGGGCGGTAGCAAGGCGCTCCTTCGTGCGCGCCTCGGCATCGACATAGCGGGCCACGAGGGGCAAAGGAAGCGCGCGCAGTTGTACCCAGGCCAGCCAGAGAAGGAGCGCGGCCAGGAGAAGCGCCAGGCTCCCCCACGCCGCCCAGGCAATGGGGGTCACGCGCGCGAGCAGTTGCACGCCCAGCGCCGCCGCTACCGCGAGCCAGCCCCACTGCGCGGCAAGGCGTACCCCGTCGCGCCAGCGCAGCCGCGAGCGGAGCGTCGCGAGCGAGTCTATGATCTGTTGTTGCGTTTCATCTCGGCTGAATGGCTGTTCCATCATGGGTACTCCTCATCAAGCAGTTCGTCCGCTATCGGCAGTAATCTATCTCGTGCTTCGTGGATGCATCGTTCTACCAATTCAAGGGGAAGTTGCTGTCGCCCGTAGCAATGAAAGGTGAAGCTTCCATCGGTATCAGAGTAGAAAACTCCAAGAATATGCTCGGGCTCCTCTGTTTCATCCCACAACTCAAGCCATATTCCATCGCCAACAACGTCGCTGGCGAGGAGAGTTTCGTACTGACGTCCTTTATATTCAAACTTCATTGATTCTTACTTATCTCTGAGCACTTCGTCTACTGCTCTAACGTTCAACTGTTTAAAAAGGTTCCCAGCGACCCGAGCGCCTGCTCGCGGCGCTGTTCAGCGTGCTCGTACAGGCTCTGGGCGCGTATCAAATCCTCTGTCATCTTGCCTATGGCTCGCGTGTGGCGACGACTTCAAAGGGGACATTCTTGAAAAAGAGCCGCTTGATGCGGTCCCCCCAGTGGCGCGGCTGCGTCCGTGACATCGCCGCTTTCGACTCATCAAAATAGGCTTGCTCGTGCACGATGCGCAGAGGAAGTCCTTCGAATAGGTGGCGCGCCTGGTTGAGGGTGAGATGAACGGTATGGTCGGCAAAGGGGCCAAGCTCATAGGGAATACCGAGCGCCTGCCAACCCGCGTGGAGCATCGAAACCCATGCGTAGATCGGGTGATGAACGTTCACCGTGAAATAGAACAAGCCACCTGGCTCCAAGACGCGGGCGATCTCGGCCAGAATCAGCGCGGGGTCCTTGGCATGATCGACCACATTATCGGAGATAACGACCTCAAATGAGTGGTCCGGGAAGGGGAGCGCCTCCCCGATGGCTGTTGCCGTGTCAGCCTCCCCTTGCCACGCAGGGAAGAGAGATACATACGAAGAGGCCAGAGGATCGATTCCTATCCGCTTTGAGGCTCCGAGGAAAAAGATCAGCCCGTGGGCACCGCTCCCCACCTCAAGGACGCAGGTATCTTCGGTGATGGGCTTGAGGCTCTCCAGCAGCCGCCGGACCTGAGTTGCTTTCCAGGTTCGGCTTGCGATCAATTCCTCCTCGCTGCCCTTCAGCGCGGCGGCCTTTTGCTCCTGATGTAGTCTCTGCCGAATCAGGGCCCGCTCGACTCGAAACTCATGCACTCGGGATTGCCATCCTCGTCGCGAATCACGCATCATGCCTCTACCCTTTGAATCCTTCCATCATTTGATCGGGGGAACTCCAGATCTGCTTCCAGTCTTCCAGCTGGAAAATCATGGTGAAGGATGCAATCATCGCCACTATCAGCAGGAGAGCAAGCACGGCTTGCGGCACGGTAACACGGCGGCGACCCACGGGACGAACCAGGAGAATCGTTGCCAGGCCCAGGACCAGGGTAATCATGCTGTACAGAGCCAGGGTCCAGTGCCAGGCGGGGTGATTGACCTGTAGTTGTGGCCCCCCAAAGCCCATTCCCCCGGTCAGCAGATTGAAGAGGAAGTAGGCAAAGCCACCCATGAAGTTCATCCCGTTCTGCCCCAGGTCCACAATGCTGATCATCGCCGTGAAGGGATTGGGGTAGAGCAGCGCCGGGGGCGGCGTTCTATGGGCGATCACCCCCCAGAAAAAGTAGATGAAGTACGGTCCCATGATAAGCAACAACAGCGTCAGGTAGCTCATCACCGTGGCGCGGCCTGTGCGCCCGAGCAGGGCGGACCAGAACACACCAATCGTCCCAAAGGTGATGGTGGCAACCGCCAGGAAAAGCAGCGCCACGGCCATGTCCCGCAGCGTCACCCCCCCGAAGATGAAGACCAGGCTAAGCATTGGAACGGCGGCGAAGATCAACAGGAAAACATAGGAGAGCGCCGCCACCATCTTTCCCAGGAGGATTGAAGCCGGGCGGAGCGGGGTGGCCAGGAGCATCTCGTAGGTCAGGGACTCCCGCTCGCTGCTGATCGTTCCGGCGGTGAGGGCCGGGGTGATGAAGGTCACCAGGAAAAGCTCAAAGAAAGCGATGCCCAGAAACATTGTTAACCCCATCGTCGCGCTGACCTGCACCGGCCCGGCGTAGCGGAACGCCTCTTCCATTGTTTTGTAGAGCAGGAAAAGAACCGCGCTGAGGAACAACAGGAAGCCGGTGAGAATCAGGAAGGCGCGCGGCCCCCGCATTCGACTGCGTAGTTCCTTGATCAAGATAGGGTTGACGCCCGGCATTTTCCAGGCAGAGGAGCGGCGCGGCGTCTCAGCGGCCATAACCACCTGCTTTCCGTCAGAATTAGAAGTTACCATTGCATATCTCCGGGGTCAGCTTCAGGGCAAAGTAGGCCAGTGCCACCAGAATAATCACCAGCGGTACCAACATCATGACCAGTCGATTGACCTTGAAAGGTCGGGCAGCCAGGTTGGAAAGGCGCACCTCGGCGGCCAGGAAGAAAAACCCTGCAAGGGCGGCGTAGAGGGGTAGCGTCGCGGGGAGTAGCCTGGCAGGATTCATCTCGTCCTCATTGATGACAATAGCCATGAGCGAGGCGGCGGGATGTAGTAACCCAATAAAGGAGCCAACCGTACAGGCATTCTCCGCATCGCCAGATAAGCCAAAGATCGTCAGGGCAAACAACATGGAAACGGGCAGAATCACCCAGACCACAATGCAGAGCAGATAGGCCACCGCCGTGGCAACCCCGCCATTCTTGAAGATGGTACTCATCAGCAGGCCGAGGGTTCCCAGCATGAGCAGCACGACCGTGACCAACGCGAACCACCAGAGTAACTCGGCGTAGCCCACGCCGCCAAAGAGAAAGACGATGGCATTGATCGGCAGACTGGCGAACATCAGCAGGAACAGGTAGTTCATAG
>JACCSL010000579.1 GCA_013812995.1 Ardenticatenales bacterium
TGACAATATTAGGACTGGCTACAAAACAACTCGGACAATTCCCAATCGTAATCGCAATCGCGCATCGTAATCGGTCGTACGGCAACGGACGAAAGCGATTACGACTACGATTACGATGTTTGCGTTAGTCAATTGTCAGTCCTTATTAATGGAGCCGGAGGGACAAAATTTTTGTATCGCGTCCAACGCACGTATCGCTTTCGAGCTTGGCATAATCTACCTGATCGCGTTTTCCACGAGCACGATTTTATAGCACATTGCTCCTGAGCTACATGAAAAATATCTCAATCCAATCATGGACCCTATCCGACAAGTGAATTGATTGCGCGCTGGATATTTCGAAAAGTTTGAAACTTATAGCAAAGACTACAGTGCTGCTACGCTTCGCTCTGTATCTGTATTTGATGGCGACTTCAAAGCAACCATCATTGATGCTTCCAAATAGATTGAGTCGGGAGTGATAGAGGGGAAGATGACGGAGTTGTTTCGGGGCTAGCGCGGACAGGATTCACAACAGTCAAACTTAATGAAGGCGCGCGAAAATAACACCTAAACCGCCAGCCACAAAAAAGGCCCGCCTCCCCGAGGCGGGCCTTCGTATTACATCTCCAGGTAGATTTTCCAGCTCTCTGGAATATCACCGCTGACGACGAGGTATCCCACGCGGGGGCGCTTGGGCTCCCAGCGCAGGCGCATCCCTGCCTCGTGCGGCGTGCGGCTGCCCTTGCGGCGGTTGCACGGTCCGCAGGCGCAGGCGGTATTGCTCCAGGTATTTTTACCACCCCGGCTGCGCGGCATCAGGTGGTCAATCGTGAAGTCGCCCTTGGTCAGGCTATGACCGGAGACCGTGTCGCCCACCTCTATGCCGCAGTAGATGCAGGTGTAGTTGTCCCGCGCCATGACGGCCCGCTTGGACCAGGACGCCTTGCGCTTCGGTGCGAACACATAGCGTTGCAGGCGCACCACCGTCGGGACGGAGAGCGTGATAGAGGGGGAGCGGAAGCGAGCGGCGATCACATCGGTCACCGGCTCAACCATCCCCCGGACCAGCAGTTGCAGCGCGCGGGTGGCGGGCAAGATGCGTAAGGGCTCGTATGAGGCGTTGAGAAGTAAGACCCGAGACATTGAACCTCTCTCCTAGAACAGTCTGCTCACAATACTACCTGATTTGCGTTACGATTTAAAATGCCCCTGACTCCTCGGCCATGCGGACAAGGCGCGGGGTGAAGCTAGCGACAATCTCGACCAGGTCAGACTGCGCCGCCATGACATCGTTGATGGACTTGTATGCCTGCGGTGCCTCATCGAGGCTCCCGCCCAGCAGGGTGATGTTCCGATCCTTCAGATACTTCTGCCACAGCTTGGGGTCCAGCTTGCGCTTCGCCTCGCGCCGCCCCAGCCGCCGCCCGGCCCCGTGCGAGGCCGAGTTGAGCGCATCGGGGTTGCCGAGGCCACGAACCACGTAGCCCGGATCGCCCATTGAGCCGGGAATTACCCCGAGCACTCCAGCTCCGGCGGGCGTCGCGCCCTTGCGGTGAACATAAACCGGCGTTCCGTCCGGCAGCGTTTCCTCCCAGCAAAAGTTGTGGTGGTTCTCAATGACGGCCAGCGCCTCCAGCCGCAGCGCCTGGGTGAGTAGCTCGTGGATGACCGCGTGGTTCGCGGCGGCGTAGCGCCCCGCCAGGTTCATGGCGAGCCAGTACTCCTGCCCCGCGTCGCTCTTCATGTCCAACCACGCCAGATGTTCTACACTACGGTCGAGTTTCGGGTGCTGCTCGCGCGCAATTTTGGTGAAGGTATCAGCAATTGTCGCGCCGACTCCCCGCGAGCCGCTATGAGAGAGCAGCGCCAGGTACTTCCCAGCCTTGAGGCCCAGCCCCGGCTCATCGGTTCCCAGTCGCAGGATGCCGAACTCCACGAAGTGATTGCCACTTCCCGAGGTGCCTAACTGCGCCCACGCCTTCCCCTTGAGCGGGCGAAGTAGCCGTAGTTCCTCCCACGCCGGATCATCCAACACCGGGTGCTCGGGTCGCTCGTTCGCCTCGCGGCTGCTTCCCACACCAAAACGCGTTTCCTCCAGAAGCGCCTTCTCGAACTTTTTGTGCTTCTGCTCCAGCAGGTGCGGCGAGGCGTCGAAGACCGTCAGCCTCATGCGACAGGCGATATCGACGCCGACGGCGTACGGGATAATCGCGCCCTCTGTTGCGAGCACTCCACCCACGGGTAGCCCGTACCCGTGATGCGCGTCCGGCATGAGCGCCCCCGCGCGGGCGATGGGCAGGCGGGCCGCATTGCTCATCTGCTCAATTGCATTGGAGTCGATGAGCGACTCGCCCCAGCGCGCGAAGGGTATCGGTGTCTCGCGCAGCCGCCCCGCCTCGGCGTTGCGCTGCGGGGCGGTGAGGCGCAGCCACTCGCGCGCCACCGCGCCCAGGAGGGGATCATTGATAAAGGACTGAGGCAGGCTGCGTACCTGCTCCAGCCGCTCCAGGACAAAGTTCTCCGTAACAGAGTCCGTCATCAGGGTCTCAGCGGCCTTTAGCCCCATACCAATCAGGGGGCCGCCCGGCCAGCCGAGGGTCAACAATGTTTTTCCGGTGATCATTTCATTTCTCTCTTCTGTTCGCGATTAGGACAACAAAAAAGCGGGATGCTGGTGCACCCCGCTTCGGTACTGGTCGGATGACGGTCAGGTAGGCATGGTGCCCACGCTGGCGGGGTGCAGGAATAGAAGGGTGTCGCTCCATCGGAACGGCAGGGTAGCCACGGAGGCACGGGCCTCGTTGGCTATTGGCATCCTTTTATGATTGGATTTAATGAAATACATGATGGGCCTCCCCACACGTCTGTTCTACGGCTGATGACCGGCAGGATACTGGATTCGCCTATCGATGTCAAGGCTTTTTTGAGTAAAGTGTTGATTTGGTGACGAATAGCAACAAAAACAAGGAGTGAATAGGACTCAGGGCTCTGGGGTGAGGGCGAAGGTGTGTACCTGGCTTTCCAGTTCTTCCAGGGAGATGCCTGTTACTTCAACAATGTAGGCGAAGGAGGATGCCGCTTCAGGTGTCGCATCGAGTTGGGAGGCAAGTTGCCCTGGAATCTCTCGGCCCTTGTTACGGATTAGGTAGTCGAGCAAAAAATCTGTGGCGAGTCGCCTACTGCTTACCTCCTCCCTCTCGTTCTCGCTCATCCCAGGGGAGGTTGTCAGGGGGCCTGAGAAGGGAGAAACCCACACCCCCCCTTCCTGACGCCATTGCTCTCGCAGGGTCTGGCGCTGACGCTCATCCAGCGCCCGGTGACGCGCCTCAGCAGCTACCAGATGGCGTTGAAAGCCGAGATATTCCGAGAAAACATTGGCTGGAATGTTTTCGGGGAAAAAGGTGAGGAGTACCTGAAACAGGATTGCCTCGGTGAGGATGAGACGGTACTGCGCGTCGGCAGGTAGCGCAGAGGCTAGGTCGGGCCGGGAAAAGGCAAAGGTATTGGCTCGGATGGTTCGGGAAGCCCCCAGGTGTTCGATGGCAGGGCCAAATTCCTGGGGTTGAATCAGCACTGTGATAGGCTGTGCGTTGATCCTTGGCTTGGGCCATTGCTCCTCTAAATGCTGCAAGAGGTCCTCCAAATCGAGGGTGGTCGCCAATGCAAACTCAGGCTCGGGGGCGCGCACGGCGAAATGCTCAGTGCGTTGCTCTTGCAAAGGCTCATCGGAACTAGGCAAGGGAGTGCGGACCCAGCCTCTCTCCGTCAGGCGGTACGCCCGCCGCTCGACGAATGCGCCGCTTTGGTGGGGCCACACGACCTCTACCAGGACGATCTTCCCCTCCTCGGCCCATCGCACAGATTGGATTGAGGGCTTGCCCGTGCCCTCTGTCGGTTGGCTCATATGGACGAGGTAGAGATAGCGCCAGCCTACCGGGGCGTCAGGGTCCGCCAGGGAAATGATCTGCTCCTCGACAGGAAGCGCCTGAACCCGCGACTCGACCTCGACAACCTCCGCGAGGGCCAGGTGGAGGGCTCTTTCTTTCTGCTGGATTTTCCAGCCAATCCCGCCCGCCATTGCCCCGATAACCAGGAGCAACAGCAGGGGCCAAGTCCAGCGCCGGTAGAGTACGGGCGGGCTGCTAGGTAAGGGAGGCTGCTCATTGCGCGCCTCCTCTTCCTCTATCTTCCATTCAAACATAGTCTACCCTCAAATAAAGGTCCACCCGGGAGTCTTCCCCCCGGGTGGACCGACCAAGTGTACCCAATTGTCAGCAGTAGGCTCGGCAGGGGCCACGACTCCCCACAACGCAGCAGCATACCGTTGGAAAGGTTTGGCCATTCACGCAACAGCCCACCGTTGCGCAGCAACTCTTTGACACGTACTGGATACCCCAGGTGGGACAAACCTCGCAGCCACTCTGATCTACGATATCGCACGCCACCGCGAAGTTTACTCCGCTCTGGAGTTGCCCGTTCACGCTGGCTTTGTCAAGGTCGGCATAGTAGTCAATGCCGCCTACGGTGTCGAAGGGGACCGCTT
>JACCSL010000582.1 GCA_013812995.1 Ardenticatenales bacterium
ACACAGGCTTGCGGGATCTGGCGGCGCTACCGCATGAACCTGACCTGACGGGGCGGATTCGCCGCCCCGGTGGAGGTCGCTACCGATATGAGCAGCACTATCCCGAGATTGATCGCGCGTTCCTGGCGGTCTTGGCGGTGCATACGGCAGGCGACCCGATGAACGAGCAGGTGCGCTGGACCAATTTGACCTGCGCCCAGATCGGCCGTCTGCTCGCCGAGCAGCAGGGTATCGTCGTGAGCGAAACGGTAGTGCGCCAACTGCTGCGTAAGCACCACTACCGACGGCGCAAGGCCCAAAAAAACAAACCATGAAACAAGTCCCCGAGCGCAATGCCCAATTCGAGAACATTACGGCGCTACGTGCGCAGTATGTGGCCGCCAGTCAGCCTGTGTTGAGCATGGACAGCAAGAAAAAGGAATACCTGGGTAACTTCTATCGGCCTGGACGGCTCTATACCACCACGCCGTTGCACACCTATGACCATGACTTCACCAGTTTTGCCGAGGGCGTCATCATCCCCCACGGGCTGTATGATGTCGAGCGCAACCTGGGCTATTTGCACCTGGGTACCAGCCACGATACGAGCCAATTTGCCTGTGCCTCCCTCCGCCTGTGGTGGGAGCAGCATGGGCAGCGCCTCTACCCCGAGGCGACCTCGCTGCTTATCCTCTGTGATGGGGGCGGCAGCAACAGTGCCCGCCAGTATCTGTTCAAAGCCGATCTGCAACAGCTTGCCACTCAACTGGGCTTGGAGATTCGCATTGCCCACTATCCGCCCTATTGCTCCAAGTACAACCCCATCGAACATCGCCTCTTTCCCCATGTCACGCGCGCCTGCCAAGGCGTCATTTTCACCTCGCTTGACCTCGTACGCGACTTGATGGCCGATACCTCCACCCAACAGGGCCTCGCCGTTTCGGTGGCTATCCTCGACCAAGTCTTTGAAACCGGGCGCAAAGTTTGCCAACGCTTCAAGGACAACTTGACCATTCTCTTTGATGACTTCTTGCCCCAATGGAACTATACCGCTCTCCCCCATGCTGTGCTTGTGTAGCTTTTATTCAATTGTCATTCCTTAATACCGCATCTTTATCGTTTTGCCGCTCCGGAGGCCAGCAAGTCCTGCGCCTGGCGGATCGCCTCTTGTTGCCAGTCGGGGTAGGCGGCAAGGTCCGCCTCTCGTTCGGCAGCCTCCAGTTCCTCGCGCGTGAGCGTCACGATCTCGCCTGTTGGCAGGTGGAGATAGGCAAAGGACTCATCGCTGAGCATATCCAGCTCCTCAACGACGGCCTGGAGGGAGACTGGCGCGCTCATCGGGCACCCCCGCCCCTGCATTGGATAGTCTCAGTGAATCACGGAATGGGCGAGAATTGAAAAAGGGGCGACTCCTGGTAGGGTAAAAGCGCGAACCAAAACCCGACAGGAGAAGCCCCGTGGAGATGATACTCAAGAATCGCTTGAACGCCGAAGATGTGCGAAAAGTGAGTGAAGCGTTGTTGAAGAAGCATTTGTCCCTCGCCGTAGACGGCTACAAGCTGACAACCGAGATGGCGCTGAATGTGCTGATGAAGGCGGCCATCGAGAAACGGAGTATCGAGGCGGTGTGCGCCGATTTGGACGAGGTGGTGGACAGCAACACGCTGCGCGAAGCCCTCAACCGTGAGCTGACGGTGACGGACTTACGCCAGCACGAGGCCCAATTCAATGACGCCCTAGCCGACTGTATCCCTGCCGCAATGCCGCGTGGTGGGCTAGAGATGGCGGTGGACTTCCATGATGAGCCATTCTATGGCAAGAGCGCGCAACTGCGGGCGTATACGGTACGGGGCGAAGCGCGCGACGGGACGACCCACTTCTGGCGGATTGCCACACTGTATGTGATCTGGCGGGAGGTGCGCCTCACGCTGGCCTTGACCTATGTGCTGCCGGAGGACACCCCCCTCCTGGTGCTGCAACGGCTGCTGGAGCGGCGGGCGGCGCTCGGCGTCGTGCCGAAGGTGCTCTACCTGGACAAGGGCTTTGCCAGCAGCGCGATCATCACCTACCTGCAAGACGACGCCAAGCTACCGGCCATCATTGCCTGCCCCATTCGCGGCAAAAGCGGCGGCACACGCGCCTTGTGCCGGGGACGCAAAGCCTACCGCACCCGCTATACCTTCACGGATGGCACCACCACCGAGGTGGCGGTTGTCCCCACCCTCAAACGCCAGCGCAAAAGCAGTCAGTTCAAACGCACCTGGTTGGTGTTCATCGTGATCCATCTCGATTGGTCCGCCAAGAAGGTCCAGCAGCGCTACCGCCGCCGCTTTGGGATTGAAGCCTCCTACCGCCAACTCGGTCAGGTACGTGCCCATACCAACTCCCGCAACCCCGCCCTGCGCTTCTTCTTCTTGGCTTTGGCCCTCCTGCTCATCGACCTCTGAGTCTTCCTGCGCTGTCTGGCGACCCGCACCGTGGGGCGCGGCCCCTTTCGCTTGGACCTCGACCGCTTCCGCTTGGCCCGCTTTATTGCCTTCCTACGCCGCGCGATTGAGACCGCCTATGGCACCCTCATGTCCATCCCTATTTACTCGTCCCAGCCCATTCCGTGATTCACTGAGTCTGGAAATAGTGTGTTTTCGGGGAAGGGTCCATGCCGATCTCCAGTACTTGAAAGATCGTAGGTCAGTTGGCTGCTCAGGCCACCCCGGAAGCGTCATCGGCCGCAGCGTCTGCCAGCACCTGCGCGAGCAACGGCTCGATGGCAGGCAAATCCTGCTGCACGGTTTGCCAGACGATTCCCAGGTCCACGCCGAAATAGTCGTGGATCAACTTGTCACGCATGCCGGCCATCTGGGACCAGGGGATCGCGGGGTAGCGATCCCGCACGGTCTGCGGGATATGCTTGGTCGCTTCGCCAATAATCTCCAGAGCCCGCACCACGGCGAAGGTACTCTTGCGATCCGCCATAAAAGCCTCGAAGGTTAAGCCGCTCACAAAGTCCTGGGCATCTTGCACGGCCTGGAGAGTGTCCTGGAGGAAGTGCTGCCAGGGACGGGGGGCGCTCATACGGGCACGATCTCGGCCAGAATGGTTTCGCGCAGCGCAGGTTTGAGGGCGTCGACCGTCACCAAATCGATGGGTAACCCCACCGCCTCTGCCAGTGC
>JACCSL010000602.1 GCA_013812995.1 Ardenticatenales bacterium
CCGTACGGGTTACCCGAAGCGGCCCGTAATGTAATCTTCTGTCTTTTGCTGGCTGGGACGCGTGAAAATCACATCGCCCGTGCCAACCTCGATCAGCTCGCTGGTGAGCAGAAAGGCTGCATTGTCCGCGATGCGTGCGCCCTGCTGCACACTGCTGGGAGCGAAGACGATGGTAATGCTCTGTTTGAGGTCCTGAAGCGCCTCCTCTACCTTGAGCGTCGAGATGGGGTCCAGGCCGCTCGTGGGCTCATCCAGGAGAATGACATCGGGTTCCAGCGCGAGGGTGCGCGCCAGACAGAGGCGCTGCTGCTGCCCACCGCTCAGAGCGTTGCCAGGGCTGTTGAGCCGATCCTTCACCTCGTCCCAGAGCGCGGCTTTGCGCAGGGTACTCTCGACGGCGGCCTGCAAGCGCGCCTGGTCACGGATGCCCGCGAGCTTCATCCCGTAGGTGATATTTTCCTGGATGGACATGGGCAGGGGCACCGGCTGGGCAAAGACCATCCCCACGCGCCGCCGCAGCTCTGCCACATTGACATCCGAGGTGTAGAGCGATTGCCCGTTGAACAGCACCTCCCCGGCCTCAATCCGGCCCTCACCAGACATATCAATCAGGCGGTTCAGGAGACGAAGCAGGGTAGACTTTCCGCTCCCGGCTGGCCCGAGCAGCACGAAGATCTGGTTGGCCGGAATCGACAGGGAGATGTCGCGTAACGCAACCGTCTCTCCGTAGCGGAATGTCAGGTTGCGAATCTCGTATTTGGGGGGAAGTGTCTCTACCATGCGCGCCGCCGCCGATAGTATTGTCGAATCGCGGTTGCGATGAGGTTCATCCCGAGCACGAAGATGATGAGCACGAGCGCCGTTCCGTACTGAATCTGCACGGGCATCCCTGGCACCTGTGTGGCAATCACGAAGAGATGGTAGGGCAGCGCCATCGCCTGATCGAAGGGACTTCCCGGGAGGCGCGGTAGGAAGAAGGCAGCCACCGTGAAAAGAATCGGTGCGGTTTCCCCGGCGGCACGGTTCAGCCCAAGGATGACACCCGTGAGGATACCCGGCATGGCCTGGGGCAGAATGATCTCGCGGATGCCCTCCCAGCGGGTGCCCCCCAACGACGCGTTCACGATGCGGTAGCTCTGCGGCACCGCGCGCAGGGCCTCTTCCGAGGTCGAGATGATGACCGGGAGGGTCAGGATCCCCAGGGTGAGCGAGCCCGCCACGATGCTGGTGCCGAAGTTCAGGAAGAGCACGAAGAGGCCCAGGCCAAAGAGACCATAGACCACCGAGGGCACCCCCGCGAGGTTGATGATCGCGAGCCGCAATATCCGCGTCAGGGCGTTGTCTTGCGCGTACTCCGCCAGGTAGATGGCCGCGCCCAGGCCAATAGGGATGGCAAAGAGCGCGGTTCCCAGGGTGAGGTAGAGCGTGCCAACAATTGCCGGCCAGATGCCGCCCGCCGTCATTCCCTCGGACGGCATCCCGAAGATGAAGGTGGGCGAGATGGCGCGAATCCCCTGGAGGAAGATAAAGAGCAGCACAGCGACGAGCGGCACCACCACCACGACTGTCGCCAGGGTCAGCAGCCCAAAGGCAATGCGCTGGATGAGCAGCGAGTCGAGGCGGATCATGAGAGCAGCCGTCCTCCACTCTGTCGCTTCTGCCGGAAGATAGCAATGGCGGCCAGCGCATTGATCAGGAAGGTCAGCACGAAAAGAACGATACCTACCGCGAAGAGAATGTGGTAGTGAGTGCTGCCCTGCGCCACCTCGCCCATCTCGGCGGCGATGGTCGCGGTCATCGTGCGCACCGGCTTGAAGAAAGCATCCAGGCCAAGCGGGATACGGGCCGCATTGCCGGTCACCATCATCACCGCCATCGTTTCGCCCAGCGCCCGCCCAACGCCCAGCATGACGGCGGTGAGAATCCCCGTCTTCGCCGATGGTAGGACGACGCGCCAGATGGTCTGCCACTTGGTGGCCCCCAGCGCCAGCGCCGCGTCACGGTAGCTGTTCGGCACCGCATCCAGCGCATCCTCAGCGACGGAGATGATGGTGGGCAGCGCCATGTAGGCCAGCAGCAGCGAGCCGGTAATGGCCGATAGCCCCGTCGGAGCGTCAAGGTTCACACGAATCCACTGACTCAGCGCGACGATGCCCAGAAAGCCCAGGACCACACTCGGGATGCCTGCGATCACCTCGATCATCGGTTTGAGCAGATCACGAACCCACTCAGGGGCGACCTCGCCCAGAAAGACGGCCACGGCCACGCCCAGCGGTACAGCGATGAGCACCGCCCCGATGGTGACCAGCAGGGAGCCCAGAATCAGCGGCGTCAGACCATAGATGCCAAGCGTCGGATACCAGCGCGTGCCTATCATCTCCTGGGGAGCAACCTCCCAGAAGGCAGGCAGCCCCTCTTTGAGGAGAAAGAGGAAGATGAGGGCCACAAAGCCAATACCGGAAAAGCCGAGCACCCGAATCGTATTCTCGATGATCCACTCCCGCGTTGCCATCTTGTACTCTCCTTGGGGGCTTTTTACTCAGGGGTGAGCGGCACGAAGCCAAGTCGGCGAACGATCTCCTGTCCCTCGGGGCCAAGAATCCAGTCGAGGTAGGCCCGAACAGCCCCCGTGGGCTCGCCCGGCGTGTACATGTAGAGCGGGCGGGAGATGGGGTACGTGCCATCGTTGACGGTGTCGATGCTGGGGAGCACCGCTGGTTCGCCGGGGGCCGGGCGAATGGCAACGACCTTCTGCTCCGCCGTCACATAGCCAAGCCCGTCATAGCCAATTGCGTTGGGGTTCCGTGCCACCTCCAGGCTGATAACCTCGGAGGAGGGCAAAAGCAGCGCCTCGGGGGAAAAGACGGCTTCCTCGTCGTCCGCGCCCACCCGCACGACCTCTTCCAGAAAGTAGACATAGGTGCCCGAGTTGGACTCTCGGCTGGTCAGCACGATGGGGCGATCCTCCCCACCCACCTCGCTCCAGTTGGTAATCTGCCCGGTGTAGATGGCGGCCACCTGCTGAATCGTTAGCTCGTTGACCGGGTTCTCCGGGTTGATGACCACCGCGATAGCGTCGCGGGCCACGGTGATCTCCACCGGATTGATGCCGTTGGCCTGCGCCTCCTCGATCTCGTTCTCTTTCATCTCGCGGCTGGCGTTGGCGATGTCCACCGTCCCATTGATCATCGCCGCGATGCCTGTGCCCGAGCCGCCGCCCGTCACGGAGATATGAACGTCCGGGTGCTGGGCGATGTAAGTCTCGGCCCAGGCCAGGGCAACATTGACCAGCGTATCGGAGCCTTTATTCTCGATGGCAAGGTTGGGTGGTGGGGTAGCCCCCTCTTCCCCCGTCGCCCGGCAGGCCAGCAGGAGGGGCAACAGCAAGGGGAGCAAGAGAAGGAACCGATAGGGATGAGGGATTCTCAAAAAGGCTGTTCCTCCTGTGAGGTATCGTGTTCAAGCGGGCTTATTCTGTCTTAACATCGTCCATCAGGCAAGGGGTCTGCTTGCCGCCCCGTTTACGCCTCGCTACAATCCTGTGCATGAGAGAGAACAGTGAGCATCCTCCCAAAATGGTAGCGGCGGGGCTGAATGTGTTCTATGGAACCTTTCAGGCCCTCAAACATGTCAATATCACCCTCAAAGAGAAGCAGATCACCGCGCTCATCGGTCCGAGCGGCTGTGGCAAGAGCACCTTTCTGCGCACGCTCAATCGCATGAACGAGACGATCAAGGGCGCGCGAATCGAGGGGCAGGTGTTGCTGGACGGGAAAAATATCTACGGGCCGGAGCAGGATGTCGTGAGGCTCCGGCAGCGCGTGGGTCTGGTCTTCCAGCGGCCCAACCCCTTTCCGCAGAGCATCTTCGAGAATGTGGCCTTTGGCCCGCGCATCATGGGCCTGACAAGCGACCTAGAGGGCGTCGTGGAGCGCTCGCTCCAGCAG
>JACCSL010000616.1 GCA_013812995.1 Ardenticatenales bacterium
GGCTTGGACAGGGGAAGGGGCCCAGCAGCCAATGTTGCATCATAGAACTGTAGGAAGTGCTCAATCTCGGTTCGAAATTGGGCTACATTGATGTTAGCTGCCTGGAGTTTGGTGCGACTCGCCAACGCTGCATAAGGGTTGATTTCAAAGCCAATAGTCTCGTGCCCTGCTAATACCGCCTCAACCAGGGTGGTACCAACCCCCGCGAATGGATCTAGAACAACTCCCTTCTTTGGTAAGTATCGCTCAAGGGCATCCTGCACAAAATCGCTGGAAAACCCTGCAATCCAGGGAACCCATCGGTGAATCGGCAAGGTCTTATTACTCGCGAAGGCAGGATCATTGAAGCTCGTTCCACTTGCAGGAGTTGGAAGAAGATTATCAAATTCTAGCTGCCTGCTATGCTCGCTCTGGGGTCGCATACGAAAACCTCTTGGTTTCCCTTAACTTTACCTCTGGCAAAAGTATAGGGGACAACATTCCTTTAGAACAACTGGTCGAAAAATTTACCTCACAAATAATCGTTTTCTTTGATGTCGAGCAAACAATAAAAATAGCGGCGCTGAATTAGTGATTGATTCAGCGCCGCCATTGTGAAAATATGCACCAGGAGGGACTCGAACCCCCATGCCTTGCGGCACATGCTCCTAAGGCATGCGTGTCTACCATTCCACCACTGGTGCGAGAGACTTAACAACAGGGCGAGAGTATAGCGCAGGAGCCTGTTTTTACAAAAAAAATTGGTTGTGATTCAGCCCGCATCGGCCTCGTAGGTGAGGATGATCGCATCGGCGATTTCGCGCATGCTCTTGCGGGTATTCATGGACATCTTCTGGATGCGGCGGAAGGCTTCCTGCTCGGTGAGGCCGTCGCGTGACATGAGGAGTCCCTTGGCGCGGTCCACGACCTTGCGCGTCTCGAGCGCCTCCTTCAGGGTGTCTACCTCGGCCTCTAGCTCCTTGAACTCGCCAAAGCGGGCCAGGGCTACCTCGATGGCGGGTGTGAGATCACTCTCGCGGAAGGGCTTGACGAGGTAGCCGACCACACCGGCCTCCTTGGCTCGCTCGATCAATTCCCGCTGCCCGAAGGCGGTCAGGAGGAGCACAGGAGCAATCTTCTCTTCCGTCAGAATGCCCGCTGCCTCGATACCATCCATATCCGGCATCTTCACATCCATGATAACCAGATCAGGGCGTAGCTCGCGTGCGAGGTTGACGGCACTCTGTCCATCGCCGACCTCCCCCACTACCAGGTAACCAAGGGCGGTCAGCATCTCTTTCAAATCCATCCGGATAATGGACTCATCATCCGCAATAACAATTCGTGTTCGGGCCATCAGGGTCCGCTCCTACACGTAACATTTTCAAGGTTTGCCAGCAAGTGGCGCGATTGTACCACAATCCACAAAAGGATTCACATTTTTGACTACTCAAATATCTCCGGGGCGGCCTTCGGGAAGGAGACGTGGGCGCAGGTGCCCGTGCCCTCTGGGGCAGCGGTCAACTCGAACGAGCCCCGGAGATCCTGCTCGACGATGGTCTGCACGATGCGGAGCCCGAGACTGTTGGCCTCCGCCAGGGTGAAATTGGCGGGCAGCCCGGCCCCTGTGTCGCTCACGGTCAGACAAACCCGATCCCCCTCATCCGTGAAAGAGATGGTGACTGTCCCAGAGCCGCTGTCTCCGATCCCATGCTCCAGCGCGTTGAGAATTAGTTCATTAACCACCAGAGCCACCATCGTTGTCTGGTGGGCGTGGAGGAAAACCGCATCCCCCTCCACCTGGAGGTGGACGGCCTGGGTGGCATCGAGAATGCCATCCCGCACCTGCCGCACGATGCGATTTGCCACATCGCGCATGTTGATCGCCTTCTCATACTGGGAGAGGAACTCATGCACCACCGCGATGGAGAGGATGCGGTTGATGCTCCCGTTGAGAATCTGCTTGGTCTCCTCGTGCTGCGCGCGCCGCGCCTGCATCCGTAGCAGGGAGGCCACTGTCTGTAGGTTGTTTTTCACGCGATGGTGAATCTCCTGCACCATCGCCTGGCGCACCAGTTTCTCCTGAGCCTTGCGCCGCGCGGCGGTAGCATCGTGAATGGTGATGAGTGCCACGCGCCGCACCCGTTTGCCAAAACCATGCGGGGAAAGCAGGGCAAACTTCGCGGGCAGGCGATAGCGCGGACCAACAATGGGAACAATCTTGCGAATCCAGATTCTCTCGGTCTCGGTCAGCTCATATTCGAAAGGATGATTGTCCCGAAATGCCTGCTCCACGAGTTCAGCGTCTGCCGTGTCAAGCTGAGCGATGGGTTTACCAATCAATTCCTCGGAATAGCCCAGAAGGCGATAGTGATAGCTACCCAACCCGCTG
>JACCSL010000621.1 GCA_013812995.1 Ardenticatenales bacterium
CCTCTTGCTTGTGCTGGAGGATAGTCAATGGCTCGACAACCTCTCCCACGACCTGCTGGAGGCGATGGGACGTGCCCTCTGGACGCTGCCCGTGCTGCTCCTCCTGGCTTACCGCCCGCCCCAACCAGACCAACGGCTGGTAAGCATCGGCAGGGGGCTCCCGCATTTCACGGAACTCGTGCTGGGGGAACTGGCTGCCGAGGAAGCAGAGCAGTTGATTCGGTCGAGGATGCGGGAGCGGGTGAAAAACAAAGCCGCCCTGGAAGTACTGGTGAGGCAGGTGCTCTCCCGGACACAGGGCAATCCATTTTACATGGAGGAGCTCCTCACCTATCTCCTAGAGCACACGGAGCGTCTCAACGATGTGGCCGCGCTGGCGGAGGTCCGGTGGCCGTTGAGCCTGGAGAGTCTGATCCTGAGCCGCCTGGATCAACTGGGCGAGAGGGAACAGTTGACCCTGAAGGTAGCCAGCATCATTGGGCGGAGCTTCCAGGAAAGTTGGTTATGGGGGTACTACCCAGCCCTGGGAACGCCGGAGGCGGTTCAAACGATGCTGGCCGCGCTGACCCAGACGACGCTCCTGGCCCAGGAGCAGGCAGAGCCAGAGAGGGTCTACCTGTTCCGGCAGGTGCTGACGCAGGAAGTTACCTATCAGAGCCTGGCGGCGGCGACCCGTTCCCTCTTGCACGAGCAACTGGCACACTTTCTGGAGTCAACCTCGCTCCCGCCCTCCTCTCTGGACCTGCTGGCCTACCATTACGCGCGCAGCGAGAACCTGGACAAGAAGCGCGAGCTCCTCTGGCAGGCTGGGGAGGCCGCGCAGCGCGCCTATGCCAATGCCGCCGCCTGCTCTTACTACGAGCAACTCCTGCCCCTGCTGGACACACCGGAGGCACAGGGCGACCTGCGGCGTCGCCTTGGGGATGTCGCTGAACTCATGGGGGAGTATGAGAGCGCCGAGACGCACTACCAGGCTGCCCTGGCGCTGGCAGAAGCAGCCGGAGACGGGCTGGCCCGACTGCGCAGCCAGTGGCGGCTGGGGCAGCTTCTAGAGAAACGAGGGGCGTACGAGGCGGTTCTGCGATGGCGGGAACAGTTGCACCAGCAGGCGGCCCTGCTCCCGTCGGTCACCACCGCTCACGCAGAGTGGAGCCAGGTGCGGCTCATCACGGGCCGGACGCTGACCCGGCAAGGTGCATACGAGGCCGCGTGGGCGGAGCTGGAGGAGGGGCTCGCGCTGGCACGCCAGGGCGGGAATCAGGATGCTGTGGCCCTGGCCCTGACCTACCTGGGTAATGTTGCCTTATATCAGGGGAAGTACGAGGCCGCACGCGGGCTGTACGAAGAGAGCCTGCGGCACCGACAGGCGCTGGGCGACAAGCGAGGCATCGCGCGGGCGCTCAACACCCTGGGCAATGTGATCGGCGCGCAGGGGGAGGCGGCGGAGTGCGCCCTGTATGAAGAGGCTCTGGCCCTCCAGCGCGAGCTAGGAGACAAGTGGGGCATGGCAGCCAGTCTCACGAATCTGGGGGTCTTCGCCCAACAGCAAGAGGAGTATGAGGAGGCGGATAGCTTCTATGAAGAGAGTCTGCTGCTGTGGCGCGAGCTGGGGGAGAAGGGCAACATCGCCCTCTTGCTCAACAATCGGGGGAGCCTGGCCTCCAGCCAGGGCGCGTATGCGAGGGCCCGCGTCCTCCATACAGAAGGTCTGGCGCTCGCGCGCGAGATCGGGGAGCGCCGCCAGATCCTCTATGGTCTGCTGGGGGTTGCCGTTGTGGAAACCGGGGCACCGGGGGGAAACATGGTACGCGGCACGCGCCTGGCAAGCGTGGTCGATCAGGTGTTACGTCAGATGGGTGCGGTCTTGGAACCCCTCGCCGAGAACTTCATGAAGCAAACCATCAGTGCCGCTCGCACTGCCCTGGATGAGGAGACCTTCGTCGCAGCCTGGATGGAAGGGCAGTCCATGACCCTGGAAGATGCCGTGGCCGTGGTCCTGGCCGACGCCAATCATTCGCCTCCCGCCGGGTGATCCACCAGGAAGGCGGCGAGCAACGGCCCGCTGCCCAGATAGCTCTGTCAGCGCCGCGGCACGCGCAGTTCGCCCACTAGATAGAAGCCATCGGCGGGGCTGGAGACATTGACAATCGCCTGCCAGGCGGTGCGCAGCCGGGTGAGCGCCGGGCGAAAGGCCATGTCGTGGCGCAGTTCAGCGCCGCGTCGGGCGCGGCTTCCCTGGAGGATGGGCGCGGCAGGGTCCATGAACGGCCAGTAGTAGGCAATCCAGTGCTCGGCCAGGAGACGCAGCGGCACCGCCACGTCCTGCTCGGTGGTATGCAGGTCCGGGAAGGCCAGTGCCACGTCGTTGATCGCCCGCACGAGCGCGATCTTGTAGCTGGTCTGCTTGGCATCGTGCCGCAGGATCGTGCTGATGGTGTGGTGCGGGATGGGGTCGGTGGAAGTCATGCGTGCAATGCCACCGATCTGACTCTATGCCTTGTCCTGGCCATTGCACTTTGCAGCGTGGGAAGCGCTGCCTGGACTCTGGCGGGGGTGACGAGCAGATATTCCCTCCTCATCCTATCCCCCTTAGCAGCGTCATGGGAGATCGGCGGCCTGAGAGACCCGGTTGAGCCAGGCCACCTGATCAAAGTCGCGGTCAAAGCTTGCCAGGTAGGAAATGCCTCGCTCGCGGCACGCCAGCGCAATCAGCGCATCGTTAAAATTCAACTCGCCCTGAGAAGTACGCACCAGCTCGATAATATCTGGATAGACGCGTGGCACCTCGGGGAAGAGCCACGCTACCGACTCCAGCGGATACTGGCTCTGCAAGCTGTGCAAGATCAGATCCAGATCAGCGGTGCGCCGCTTTTCATGGACGCGCCGGGCCAGGGTGCTGATCGCCTCGGCCAGCACACAATCGAACAGGACAACCTTTGCTTCTTTAGCCATCAGAGCGGTCTGGAGTGTCGTCGCCGTGGTATGCCACAGGTC
>JACCSL010000495.1 GCA_013812995.1 Ardenticatenales bacterium
TCTGACCAACTTCCTTTTTTCCATGTCTATGCTCAGACCCGACATACACAATATTCCCAGCGCCTTTGATCCATCCCTCACAGAGGGGTTGGGCTTGCTGCTTCACAATGGATAAAGTCGAGCTTACCTTGGGGCGGTACGACCTGAGGTAGCAGCTTCTCCAGGATGGCGCGACTAAAGCTCGACTGGCTACGCTGTTCGTTCATGCTCAGGTAGAGAGGTAGGTAGCACCCTTTCGCGCCAAGCAGAGTGGGCAAATAGGCCTCCAGGTAGCGGAGTAGACTCGTCTTGCCGATGCGCGCCTCTCCCACGAGCGAGACACTCAGCATCCCTTCCAGTCGCCCGAGAATTGCCTCTACCTCCTTCTTGCGCCCCACGAAGCGTTCTGGAGGCACCACTGCGCCTGGTGTGAAGGGATTTCCATGCAGGCTGGGCACTACGCCCTCGGCGGCGGGCTCCGACAGGGGGGTAATCTCGGGCGGGAGCCAGGGCACGGCATCGCCCTCCTCCGGCTCGGGCGCGAAAAGATCACCCTCGGTGGTGCGCATGAAGAGCACGGGGGCGGCCCACTCGGAGACCGACTCCGCTCCCGCCTCCTCGCGGATGGCGAGCCGCCCCGCCGTCACCGCGATCTCCAGCGGCTCGCCCGATGCCAGAGCACTGTAGAAGCCCTCGATGAAGGCTCTGGCTCCCGCATCGCTCACTGGGTACTGCATCGCTACGACGGCGGGCAGGTTGCTCGTGTGCATTAGGTGCTGGGCAATGCCGCAGAAACGCCGCTCCAGTGCGTTCCGCCCTGTGAGGCAGGCTGCCAGGACCACCAGCCGCACCGGTGTGCCATCGAGGTAATCTGCCAGCTCGGGTCCAGCAAGCGGGTGGGAGGTGCCATCGGCGTCTTCCAGAACGAGATAGCCATTCTCGCTCACCTCCTCGAAGGTGGCGTGCCCATCGTAGTGCAGGATGTGAAAGCCTGGTTTCTCGGCGAGCCGCACCCGCAGGTTGCTCGGTGTCGCCGCTGCCAGAGTGACAACATCGACCTGTCGACCCCATGCTGCAACCAGCGCGGTTCGGCTTCGCTCCAACTCATCAAGCATGGCGCGGTCGTTCGGCTGTGCCTCCACCTGAAGAATACGGGGCGGCACACTCAGCCGGAGGGAGCCTACCGGCCCAGCACTGCTATCCACCGTACGAACCAGGGGTTGCGAGCGACGACCGGCGAGGTTGGTGCGGGTGTGGGGGTCGAAAAGCAGCTCCCAGGGCAGGCGAGCCAACTCCGGGGGGCGGAGGTTTAGCTTTAGGCGCAGCGACGTTCCCGCCGTCACCGCCTCACGGGCGCTGCTGTAGGCGCGGGCCACGATTGGGGGAAAAAGCGCATTGTACAGGTGAGTGCCAAGCACCTCCACCTGCTGGCGCGTGAGTGTTGTTCCCGCCTGCAATCGTCCTAGCCACTCCCGAATATCATCCGTCTCCTCGTAGAGCAGTGGCACCTGCGGCGTGCTGACCTCGCCCGCGCCGCGCGCCTCCACCGTGTAGCGCCCTCCCGACCCGTTCACAATCAGATGAAAATCTTCAAAGCGCACCATAGCTGCCCCCTCCGCGCATGAGTATACGAGGAGGGCAGGGATAGCGTCAACCAACCTGTATAGAATGGAAAGTCAAAAGTCACCAAGTAGGCCCCTAAAAGGGGAAAGCCAAAGGTCAAAAGTAATGACATAAATCCCTTGTGGATAATTCTCGAGTAAAAGAGTAGAATATCTTGACAACAAGGGGGCTTAATGATACAATTTCCCATCTTGAACGAAGATATCAATGTACAACACAACTTTACCCCGGAGAGTCTGCGCGACCGCTATGGGCGGCGCATTGACTATCTTCGTATCTCGTTGATAGACCACTGTAACCTGCGCTGCGTCTACTGTATGCCCTTGCACGGGCTCCAGTTTATTCCCAAACCCGAACTGCTGACGCCGACCGAGATTGAGCAGATTGCGCGGGCGGCCATCGCGGTGGGGTTTAGTAAGATTCGGCTCACAGGTGGCGAACCCACCCTACGCCCCGACCTCATCGAGATTGTGGAGCGTCTGGCTGCGATTCCAGGGCTGCGAACGCTCGCGATGACCACGAACGGGATTCGCCTGCCAAAGATGGCGCACGATCTCAAACGGGCGGGTCTCACGCGCGTGAATGTGCACATGGACACCGTCAACCCGGAGCGATTCCGGCGGCTCATGCGGTGGGGCGAAGTGGAGGAAGCACTCGCGGGCGTCCATGCCGCGCAGGAGGCCGGGCTGACCCCCGTGAAGATCAACGCGGTGGTGCTGCGCGGCTACAACGATGAGGATGTCGCAGGGCTGGCCGCGCTGACCCTTGACAACCCCTGGCATGTGCGCTTCATCGAGTCCATGCCCCTGGGTATCCAGGCCAACGAGGCCATTCGCGGCTATGTGCCCAACAGCGAGAGTCTTGCGAGGATTGAGGCTGAGCATGGCAGCCTTGAGGCTCTGAACGAGGGCGAACTGGTGGGAGAGGCCCGGATGTACCGTATCCCTAAAGCCGCCGGGCAGCTTGGCTTCATCAACCCGGTGAGCGAGCCCTACTGCGATGACTGCAACCGCCTGCGCCTCACGGCGGATGGTAAAATCCGTCTTTGCCTTTTGACGGATCATGAGCTAGATTTTCGTACAACCCTGCGCGAACAGGGGATGGACGCGTTGAAGCCACTCTTCGTTCGCGCGGTGACGGCAAAGCCAGTCGGCCACCAACTTCGGCATGGCATCTATCCTGCACAACGAGGGATGAGTCAGATTGGCGGGTGATGTACTGTATCCAAAGTGTCGGTTTTTGAGGAGATGATAGTCAACTACCCACGGCTAGAAGCCGTGGGCTTGCTCCGGCAAGCCCGGTTGATTAGACCTCAGCCACCACGCTCCGGCGTGACGGGGCTACGTTAGCGGTGAATGAGATAGGCACGTCAGGATACTCCACACGTCCTGACCCCTGCGGCACGTCGTTAAACATCGCTGAGGGTAGGCGAAGTGCGGCGTGTAAAAACCACCGATTAACCTTGGAGAAGTGGACCACCCTTGCTGGGGGGTCAGAGACATTCTCTGGCAGTACAGCACCCGCGGCTAGGCCTTGTCCTCGCCAAGGCTTGGCCTGGCCGCTCCATTCCTCCCCTGACTGTAAGTCAGGGGTTCCCTGGAGCTAAAGTCTATGGAAACGACAGTTCAAACCACTGAGTTGGTCACGATGACCGAGTCGGCAGCCACCATCGTTCGCAACCTGCTGGCCGAGAAGAATATCCCCACCTACGCCCTGCGTGTCTTTGTCGCGGGCGGCGGCTGCTCAGGGATGCAGTATGGCATGTCCTTCGAGCCAGAAGCGCGCGCGGGCGATAGCCTGATCGAGCCCTTCGAGGGCGTCAAGGTCGTTGTGGACCCGCAGAGCGCGACCTACCTCCGTGGGGCACAGATTGACTACGTGGAGAGCCTCATGGGCGGTGGTTTCCGCATCGAAAACCCCAATGCGGTCTCCGCCTGCGGCTGCGGCCACTCTTTCCGCACCACAGGCACCAGTTCGGCTGCGCCTGCTTCGGGTGGCGGCTGCGGCAGCGGCGGCTGCGGTAGCCACTAAGTCCTATCTTCCAAGCAAGAACGAGGGCGTTCTGGAGAGATCATAGAGCTCTTCAGGATGCCCTTTTGCTATAGATTGTCCGCCATTTTCTCGCCTTAACTTGACTAAGCTACTTGACTTTGTTGGTAAAACCCATAGCATGTACAGGTCGATGAGGGACTACTCCCTCGTGGCAGCCTGATGATAGTTGAAGGCTCAACTGAATTACTACAGACGGAGGTTAGCCTTGCGAGTCCTGTTGGTGAACCCCAAGTTCCGACTCCCTATTGATACACGCACAACCCCTCACCTGGGGCTTGCTTATCTGGGTGCTGTCACCCTCGCGCATGGTGACGAGTGCCAAATTTATGATGCGGACGTCGAGACCGAACCTCTTGCAGAGGTTCTGAAGTCGTTCCGCCCCGAGATCGTTGGCATCACGGCCAACACCCCGCAGGTGAAGCAGGCGTGGCGCACCGCGCAGGAGATCAAGCGCGTTCTCCCTGGCACGCCCGTGGTGATTGGCGGTCCGCACCCCAGCGTCCTCTCCGAGGAGAGCGCTGCCCGCCCCGAGATTGACATCGTCGTGCGTGGCGAGGGAGAGGCTGTTTGGGTTGAACTGCTGGATCAACTGGCTACCCTCAAGCAGAACGATCTCGACTACACAGACGAGAAGTGGCTGGCCCCTGATAGCCCGCTCGGGAAGATTTTTGGCATCACCTTCCGC
>JACCSL010000668.1 GCA_013812995.1 Ardenticatenales bacterium
GTGCTGGCCTTGAAGAGATCGCAGTTATATTCCAGCGCGAGATGGACCCCCTCTTCCGATTCCCAGCTGACGAGGGAGAGGTCAAGCAGCGCCGCGCCTGTATCGGTGGGCAGGCTTTCCAGCAGCACGGCCCCGGCCTGCTGGCTCTGGGGACGGCCCGGCTGGAAGATAAAGGCCACCTGGAAGATCGGGGAGCGACTGCTGTCCCGCACTGGCTGAAGGTCGTCCACGAGCAGCTCGAAAGGGAACTCCTGGTGGGCCAGCCCGGCTAGCGTCTCCTCCTGCACCCGCGCCAGCAGGGTGCGAAACGCGGGCGTTCCGGCGAGTGAGGTCCGTAGCGCAAGCGTATTGATGAATAGTCCGATCATCTCCTGCACCTGCGGCAGGCTGCGCCCCACGACGGGCGTACCTATCACTATCTCTTCCTGACCCGTGTAGCGGTGCAGAAGTGTCTGGAACGCGGTCAGCAAGAAGACATAGGGCGTGCAGCCCTCCTGCCGACACACACCCTTGAGCGCTCCAACCAGAGCTGGCGGTAGGAGCGTATAATGGGTCGCGCCACGAGAGGTGCGGAACGCGGGACGCGGTTGGTCGGTGGGGAGGTCCAGGACTGGCAACTCGCCTGCGAGCCGTGTTCGCCAGTACGACCGCTGGCTCTCAAGATGACCCTCCTGCACCTGCTGCTGTTGCCAGAGCGCAAAGTCCACATATTGCCAGGACAGGGCGGGTAGCTGTGCGGGCTCGTTGCTGCTGAAGGCCGCGTAGAACTGCCCCAGCTCCTGCATGAACAGCCTCATGGAGATACCATCTGAGATGCTGTGATGCATCGTGACGAAGAGCGCGTGAAGTGAGTCTGAGAAGCGCGCCACCATGACCCGGACGAGCGGACCCTGCTTGAGGTCAAAGGCATGATGGGCCTCGGCGTGGGCAAGGCGCTGCATTTCCGCCTCCCCGTTCTCCTGCGGGTGCTCGCCACACTGGAGGACGGGAAGGGAAAAGGGCTCATAAGGGTGGGCCACCTGCACCAGAGTTTCCTCCAGTGAGAAGGTGGTACGCAGGATGGCGTGACGCCGCACAATCTCGTTCACGCTCTTTTCCAGGGTCGGCAAATCTACCGGACCCCGGACGCGCGCCGCAGAGATAATGTTGTAGGCTGGGTTGCCGGGCTCCAGTTGGTCCAGAAACCACATGCGCTGCTGGGCATAGGAGAGCGGGTAGCTCTTGTGGCTGGCCTTCTTCTTCAGGAGGGCGGCCAGCATGGCCCGCTTCTGCTCCAACGAGAGCTCTTTTGTGCTCATGTCTGATCCTCTTCTACCATCATCCCCGCGAGGAGGGCATCGACCTCTTCCTCAGAGAGGGTATCCAGGTTGGCAAGGAGTTGCTCCTCGCCCATCACCGTCTCGACTGCCTCGGGTGGGGTACTCTCGCCAGCAGGCCCGACCAACTCTGCCAGCTCCGCAATGGTCTGGTACTGGAAGAACTGGCTGGGTGTCACGGATAGCCCCAACTCGCGTGCCTTGACCATGATCTGGGTGCCAAGGAGCGAATCCCCGCCGAGCTCGAAGAAGTTGTCATGGATACCGACTTCTTCCAGTCCCAGCACGCCCTGCCAGAGATCGGCAATCTGCTGTTCCAGCGCATTGCGAGGTGCCACGTAGAGGACGGAGAGGCTGGGGCGCGGATAGCGGTTCCCCTGGGACGAGCTGGTGCGTGCCTCAGCGAAGAAGTGCAGGGGATCAAAGTCCTGCATTGCCTCGATCACCGTTGCCAGATCCCGCGTGGAGACGACGAGCTGTGGCAGGGTGTTGTATGCCAGGATGCGGGCAAATGCCTCGACTCCCTCCTCCGGCAGCAGCGCATGAGCGAGGTCCTGCGGTGTCGACGCTGCGTCGCCCTGCTTGGCTGTCGCGTAGAGACGTTCCAGCGCCTCATCAGAGACCCGCTTCACCGCGAATCCTTCGATATCGACTAGGAGCTTCCCCTGCTCGTCCATGATCTGGACATCGATCAGCACGGTTTCCTTGTGCGCTGAGTCGTCGGCTGGAACCCGCACGTAGCAGTAGACAGTCGCTGGCATGGCTCGGTAGATACGAAGCTGGCGGTACGAGAGGGGTAGGTAATTACCCTCCCCCAACGCCTGGATCGCGAAACTGGTGGCGATATCCATCAACGCCGGGTGCAGGCTGTACTGCTGTAGATCCTGGGCGAAGGGAGCCGCCAGTTCCAGCAGTGCGAGTCCTTCGTTCTGCCCGGCATAGACAGACCTGACGCAATCCCAGCGCGGTCCGACATCGACAAACGCCGCCATCTTGTTGTTGATAGTGAGCCCCTCCAACGCGACGGGCGTACAGCGTGCCCGGATGGCGTCAAGGTCAAGGGAGGTGCTGCTGCTCGTGTGAAGCGCACGGACATTGCCCAGAACATGCTCCTGTGATTGCGCCCCTGTCATGCTGCTGACGCGGAAGGTCCATCCAGCCTCAGTCGTTCCCTCCTCAATTGAGATATGAAGCTCGCGCGTTTCCTGTTCCCTGACCATGAAGGGCGTCATAAAGAGCAGATCGCGGATTTCCAGCGACCTCGCTGGCTGGAGGTGGGTAAAGGCGGCATAGGCGAGCTCTGGGTAGGCAGCGCCTGGAATCGTCGGAGTTCCCGCGACCCGGTGCTCGCCCAGGACCCAGTGCTGGTGCGGACTGAAGGGGGTTACGAAGGTTGTCTTTCCTGGTGCCTCGCTACGGTACTGCGTCAGCAGGGGGTGTGCGATACTCTGGAAGCCTGTCGCCCCTGTGGCTTTACGCAGTGAAGCGGTATCGACCGCCATACCGATCTTCTGCCATGCGTCCCAGTTGATTGAGGCAGTAAAGCATCCCTCTTGGCTGTTGGCATGGGCGAAGGCATCCAGAAACGCATTCGCCGCCGTGTAATCGACCTGGCCAGGCCCGCCGGTGATTGCCGTGATGGAGGAAAAAAGGTAGAAGAAATCCAGGTTGCTATCCTGAAGCAGCTCCGAAAGCACAAGTGTTCCTTCTACCTTGGGAGCCAGGACACGGGCAGCATCCTCCACCTGCTTGAGCTGCATGATGCCCGCCCCCGGCAGACCCGCCGCGTGCAGTACCCCGTTCAGGGTGCCAAAGTGGGCCTTCGTCTGTTGGAAAACCTCTTCCATCTGGGCGCGCTCCGTCACATCAGCAGCCACGATGAGCACCTCAGTGG
>JACCSL010000677.1 GCA_013812995.1 Ardenticatenales bacterium
TGACATGAAACGACTTCTCCTCAGCTAGGGGGTTGTTCCGATGAACAAATACCGAGCTACCTTACCGGAATAGGCCAAGACAATCTACAGTCAGAGCGCACAAGAGTCCCTTATTCTATTTGGGCAGGTTGCACAGGGGAACGGAAAGTCAAAAGTCACCAAGTAGGCCCCTAAAAGGGGAAAGGCAAAGGACAAAAGGCAAACGTGACGACCACTGCTCCAACGCTCTATCGCTCCAACGCTCTATCGCTCCAACGCTCTAACGCTCCAACGCTCCAACGTTGTTGTGAGGGGAGCGGGGGCATGTTAGACTGGGGCGCTGTTAACCCATTTGTTTCACAAGATGAGGATACCGTTATGTCTCAAAAAGCTGCTGCGTTCGAGCGCGTGCAGGAAATCATTAAGGAAAAGAATGTTGCCTTTGTGAACCTCCAGTTCACAGACGTTGTAGGGATGGTCAAAAATCAGACGATTCCGGTGAGCCAGTTCGAGGAGGCGGTGGATCACGGGGTCTGGTTCGACGGTTCGAGCATCGAAGGATTTGCCCGCATCGCGGAGTCAGACATGTACCTGATGCCGGACCTGGACACCTTCAGCCTGATTCCGTGGGATATGGCTCCTGATACCACCACGGCGCGCGTGATCTGCGATACGTTTACCCCCAACGGTGAGCCCTTTCCTGGTGATCCGCGCCAGGTGCTCCGCCGCGTGCTGGAAGAGTGCCGCGAGATGGGCTACGACTACATGACAGGGCCGGAGCCAGAGTTCTTCCTCTTTCAGCGCGACAAACACGGTCATCCCGTCGCCGATCCCCACGATGCGGCCGGGTACTTCGATGTCTCCACCGACCTGGGCACCGACCTGCGCCGCCAGATGGTCAACGCGCTGGAAGCAATGGGCATCGAGGTCGAGGCGCTGCACCACGAGGTCGCGCCGGGGCAGCACGAGATCGACTTCCGCTACGGGGATGCGCTGAAGACAGCAGACAACGTGGTGACGCTACGGGTCGCGGTCAAGGCCATCGCCCAGCGCAATGGACTCTACGCCACCTTCATGCCGAAGCCGATTGCGGGCATCAACGGCTCCGGCATGCACGTCCACCAGAGCCTGATCGATCGCGCTACCGGAAAGAACGCCTTCGTCGATACCAACAGCGAGTATGGCCTGAGTGATCTGGCCCTCTCCTTCATCGCCGGAATCCTGGCCCACGCCCCGCACCTGGCTGCCGTGGTCGCCCCAACGGTGAACTCCTACAAGCGGCTCGTGCCAGGGTACGAGGCTCCTGTCTATATCTCCTGGGCGCGCACCAACCGCTCCGCACTGATTCGTGTGCCGCGCATCAACCCGAAGCGCCCCCAATCGACCCGCATCGAGCTGCGCTGTCCCGACCCCTCCTGCAACCCCTACCTGGCCTTTGCCGTGATTCTCAAGGCAGGTCTGGATGGGATCAAGAAGGGATTGACGGCACCGGAGCCCGCCGAAGAAGATCTGTACCACCTGGACGCCGCGCGTATCGCCGAGCGCCAACTGAAGCAACTGCCCGGCTCGTTGGGCGAGGCACTGGATCTGCTCCAGCAGGACGAAGTCATCGCCAGTGCCCTAGGCCCGCACGTCTTCGAGCGCTTCATGGAAGCCAAGCGCCAGGAGTGGGATAACTACCGCCTCTACGTGACCGAGTGGGAGCTAGACCGCTATCTGAGCGTGTATTAAGCAGTCAGCAGTCAGCGGTCAGCTTTCAGCTTGTACTTTGCCGTAGCTGATTGCTGATCGCTGACTGCTCTTGTCAAGAGTAAGTGTTTTTGTTACACTTAGGCTATTGGCGACAAAAGTAGTACCCATCAAGGAGGCACATATGAGAGCGGTTCGCCTGGCAATGGCACAGATGAACGCCACCGTGGGGGACATGGAGGGGAACCTCCGCAAAATCTTGGAGTACATCGAGTGGGCGCGCGCCCGAGGTGCCAGCATCCTCCTCTTCCCCGAATTGGCCCTCTGTGGCTACCCTCCCGAAGACTTGCTGCTGAAGCCGGATTTCATCGACATGAATCTGCGAATCCTCGACGAGGTGCGCCGCGCTAGCCGCGACCTTGTGACGATTATCGGCTACCCCGACCGGGACGACTACGACATCTACAACGCCGCCGCCATCATCCAGAATGGCACGATCCTCGGCAGCTACCGCAAACAATACCTGCCCAACTACGGGGTCTTCGACGAGAATCGCTACTTTGGCACAGGTGAGCTAAACCCGATCTGGGACTTCGGGGGGGATCTGGTGGGGGTGAGCATCTGCGAGGATATCTGGTATCCCTCCGGTCCGGCCCAGTGGCAGGCGCAGGCGGGCGCGGAATTGCTCGCCAACATCTCGGCCTCGCCGTACTACCAGGGCAAGGGTCATGTGCGCGAGCGGATGCTCGCGACCCGCGCAGCGGACAATGTGGCGATTGTGGCATACTGCAATCTGGTGGGCGGGCAGGACGAACTGGTTTTTGACGGGTGGAGCCTGGTCTACGGCCCGTCGGGCGAGTTGCTGGCACGCGGCCCTGCCTACGAGGAGGCGCTGGTCCTGGCCGATCTTGATTTGAACACCGTCTTTCGCGCCCGCCTGCACGATCCGCGCCGCCGCAAGGAGCGCGATGCTGCCGAAGAATGGTCCGACCTGACCCCGCGCTTCCGTGGGACAGCACTTCACCAGCAGCACGCCGAATTGCCAACGCTGGATGACTCTCTCATTGCCCGAGAACTTGGTCGCATTGAGGAGGTATACGAGGCGCTGAAACTGGGCATTCGAGACTACGTGCGGAAGAATGGTTTTCAGAAAGTGGCGCTGGGGCTGAGTGGGGGCATTGACTCCGCGCTGACCGCCGCGCTCGCCGCCGATGCGCTCGGCCCGGAGAATGTCATGGGCGTCTCCATGCCCTCGCGGTATTCATCCGACCACTCCAAGGATGATGCACAGACATTGGCCGAGCGGCTGGGCATCCGGTACATGCAGTTGCCCATCGAGAAGCCCTTCGCCGCCTACCTGGACGCACTCGCGGAGCCTTTCGCGGGGGAGGATGTGAATCTGGCCGAGGAAAATATCCAGGCGCGCATTCGGGGGAACTACCTCATGGCGCTGGCCAATGCCTTTGGCTACCTGGTACTGGCAACGGGCAACAAGAGCGAGGCAGCGGTCGGGTACGCCACGCTGTACGGCGACATGGCGGGCGGCTTCAGTCCCATCAAGGATGTGCCGAAGACGCTGGTCTACGCGCTGTCGAGATGGCGAAATGACACGCTTGGCGAGGTGATTCCCGAATCCTCCATCACCAAGCCGCCCAGTGCCGAGCTGCGCCCTGGCCAGATGGACCAGGACTCGCTGCCGCCCTACGACATTCTGGATGCTATCCTGGAGCGGTACGTCGAGGAAGATTACAGCGTCAGCGAGATCGTGCAGGACGGCTTTGACGAGACAACGACCCTCAAGGTTATCCGCATGGTAGACAACAACGAGTTCAAGCGCCGCCAGGCCGCGCCGGGCATCAAGATCACCACGCGCGCCTTCGGGAAGGACCGCCGTCTGCCCATCACCAATCGCTGGCGGCCGGGTTGGGCTCTGCCGAAGTAAGCAAAGCACCCCGGTTTTTGTAAAAACCGGGGCGCTTTGTCTTTCACGGGCGCAACTGGATGATGTAGGTGCGGTAAGGTTCCAGGGTTTGGATTGGGGTGTACTCCGTGAACCCACCCTGTTCGTCCGGTAACAACGGCATCACCGTGGCCCCCTGAAACAACTCGGCGGGCGCGCCCTCATCGACCTGCGCGCCCGCCTTGAGCGAGAGGCGATAGTCGCTGATCGGGTCGCCCGTGAGGTTGTGGAGCACCAGGAGCGTCTCGTCGTTGCTCTGGCGGATAAATGGGTAGATGCCATTGGTGCTCGACTGGAGTACCAGGTACTCGCCAATGCGCAGCGCCTCGTGCTCGTTGCGCAGAGCAATGAGGCGGCGGTACAGATTCAGGAGCGACTCAGGCTCCTCGGACATGGCTGCAACGTTGTTTGTCTCATAGTCCTGGCTGAAATCACGCCACGGCGTGCCAGTGGTGAAGCCGGCTGCCTCATCGCCTGTCCAGGACATGGGCTTGCGGATATCTTCGTCCGGCTTCATACCCCGCATGGCGATCTCCTCGCCGTAGTAGATGAACGGGGTGCCCGGCCCCGTCAACAGCATCGCTGCCGCCATCTTCATGTGATCCATGTTACCCTTCAAGGTGCTGAAGGCGCGGTTCTGGTCATGGTTGGCGATAAAGGGCGCGAACTGCTGGTCAGGATAGTTCTGCGTGGCGATGGCATAGGCAAAGCGGGCCGTCCCGGCATTCTCGTTGTTCGCCGCATCGAGGATATTCTGGGCAATAGTGAACTCGAACGCGGTATCTAGCTCCTCGCCAATGTAAGGAATGACCTGGTCGGTGGGGGACCAGACCTCGCCCACGATAAAGTCATCCGGCTCAATGGACCTCACATAATTATGATATTCCTCCAGCCAGGTATGGGTTTCTTCCGTGTGCTCCAGCACGCCATCGGTCTCGATCAGGTGGCGAATCGCATCCAGCCGAAAGCCATCCGCTCCCATTTCCTCTAGCCAGAATTGAGTGATGGTCTCGACCTCCCGCGTCACAGCCGGGTTCTCGTAGTTCAGATCGGGCATCTCGGACCAGAAAATGCCATAGTAGGAGCGATTCTCGCCCGCCGGGTGCCAGATATTGCCCCCGCCCCAGGGCGCGAATTCCGTCGGACGCTCGCCCTCGTGGAAGATATACCACGCCTCCCGCTCCGCATCGCCCTCGCGTGCGGCCTGAAACCAGGGATGTTGCGACGAGGTGTGATTGAGCACCATATCCACGATCACGCGCATCCCCCGCTGGTGTGCCTCCTCCATCAGCTGCTTGAAGTCCTCATTGTTGCCATAGTCCGCCTCGACTTGGTAGTAATCCACCACATCGTAGCCGTGGTAGCTCGGCGACTCCATGACAGGCATCAGCCAGAGGCCCGTCACCCCAAGATCGCTGGTCGTCGTCGGGTTCCCATCGTTTAGATAGTCCAGCTTCTGAATGAGCCCCTGGATGTCTCCGATACCATCGCCATCCGAATCGTAGAAACTTCGCACGAAAACCTCATACCAGACCGTATCGTTCCACCAGGGGTAGCCATCGGTGCCCGTGGGTGGCAGCGTGATGGCAGAGACGGGCGGCACCGCTCTCTCATTTTCCTCGGGCGCAACCGTTGGGCTCTCGGTGAGTGGGGGATGGCTTGGTTCAGTGGCGGCGGGAGTACGACAACCTACCAGGATGAGCATGAGCGCCATCAGAATCGTTCTACGAGCGAATTGTGAGACCATTGGTATGTCCTCTAGCCGTGAGGGTAAAGAAAACGCAGAGAGGAAACTTCCTCCCTGCGTCCTGGTTAGAGTCTTGACCCGCGCTCTTTAATGGGTCGAGCCGTTCCCATTTCCAAAGGTGGCGGGTGTACGATGCTGAGCGGGTGTGAGAGGGAACTTGATGAAGAAGATGCTCCCAGAACCCGGCCGACTCTCGGCCCAGGCACGGCCGCCGTGTGCCTCGGCCACAGCCTTGACGGTGGCAAGGCCCAGGCCATGCCCTGGCACGGCCAGCACCTCGGGAATCTGGACCCGGTAGTAGCGATCAAAGAGGAAGGGAATATCTTTGACCCAGATGCCGATGCCGCTATCCAGCACCGCAAGAATCAGACTATCCTCTTCCAATTTGGCGCGCAGGCGAACCTTGGTGTGGTCCGGGCTGTACTTGACGGCATTATCCACCAGGTGCTTGATCGCCTGATGGAGTTGTTCCGAGTTTGCCATCAGCGGGGGCAGGGTAAGCGGCAACTCTTCCTTGATGTCTATATTCCGGCTCACTGCCACGGGCATGAGTTCATCAACTACCCGTTGCACGAGGCGCTTCAGGTGAACCGTACGGCGCTCGCCGATGCCCGCCTCGGCCTGTTCCAGGAAAGCGAGTTTACCCACGACACTCCCCATCTCGTCGCGCAACTCCTCGACCTGCCGGACCTCGGTATGGGGTGCCGTTACGAATGGGTCATGCCTGGTTGGCGGTAGGGCGGCTTGGCTGGCGGGGATATGGGCCGCAAGGTCAGCCAGCAATGGGGTCAGGTCCATCCGCTGGTTGAGAGAGCCGGAAATATCCTGCAACACCACAATCCAGTGGGGGGTCTCACTGCCATTACGAGCATGGCGGAGCGGTGCTGCCATCGCACCGATCAACACCCGCCGCTCCTGCCCAAGGATCGCCTCGCGATACACCGTTGCGCCATCCAGGGTCAGCGCCGCCACAGCATCGGCCAACTCGGCCTGTTTCAAGGCACGGATGGGGCGGCCAACGAGCATGCCATCCCCCAGATGGAGGAGATGACGCACCGACGGATTCAGGTAGAGGAGGGATTTGTCAGGGTTAAGGATAATCACCCCCTGGGGAAGAGGCTCGAAGGCAGACCAGGGTGATTCTTCGCGGGTGGGTCGCATGGGCAAAGCGGCCGGACGGGTGGAGGAGAACCTGCGCCATGCCTCGCGCCCAATCACGAGCAGGGTCATGGCAATCGCGCCTGCCATCGCGGCGAACAGCGAGAAAGCGGTTCGGCCCTGAGCATTGGCAAAGGTGGGGACGGTGGCTGCCAGAGCCAGACGTGCCTGGGGCGACCCCGTTGCAAACTGCGCCGCCGCCTCCTGTGCCTTGTTGTCCAGCGTTGTGTAGAGATCCCAGGCGACATCCCGCGCCCGCAGAAGCTCCTTCTCTCGGGCCGACAGGCGCTCGATATCGGATTGGAGCTGCTGGAGGCGGGTGGAAAGCAGGGCGATGTTCTGGCTCAGGGGAGAATTTTGCAGCTCCTCGGAGTCGGGAGAGAGAAGCAACTCTGTGTTGAGGACGGCTTTGGTCTGGCTCTTGATGAGCGCCATCAGGGCGTGCTCATCCGGAACCGTCGTGGGGCTATTGAGGCCGGCTCCCAGGAAGACTTCCTCGCTCAAGCGTTGAATCTCTCCGGCCGCTTCACTGATCCCCGCCGAGACGGACTCGCGGAGCACCGTGATATCTTCCAGCGTGACATCCTGCCCCAGGGCGTTCAGGTTGGAGAGGTCGAATTGCAGTTGCGGCGCAACTTCATTATTCCCTGCCTCGAATAAACCGGCCTGGGTGAGGAGCAACGCCAGGAAATCACCACTGATGGCTCCCCCAGTCACCTGACCGCCGCGAAGCTGATTTTCCAGATCACTCAGGATTCCCTGGGAGCGCGTGAGCGTGGCTCGCCGCTCGTACCAGTAATCGAGCAGCCGGATCTGATCGGTCGAGGCGCGTTTCACCGAGTAGGCCACCTGATCGACCATCGCTGTCGTCGTGGTGTCCGCCAGCTCAGAGGTTAAGCTCAGCGCGGCCGTGTTGACCAGCGAGAGCGCGATCACCCGCTGCTCCTGAAGAATCTCCAGGACCGCGCGTGCGCCCTGAGCCTCCCGCTTGAGCTGAGGGAGATTCGTCTCGGCAAGATAGCTTTCCAGTTCCGTCTGGACCTGCTGGTATTGGTTGAACGCCTCGGCAGCAGCGGCCTGAGCCTGCTCGGGTGTGGCACTGCCCGTGTTAAGGAAGGAGCGGTTGACGACATCGACATAG
>JACCSL010000681.1 GCA_013812995.1 Ardenticatenales bacterium
CCCCGCTCTCTACTTTCAGCCGACCTTTGCCCTCGCGGAGATTACCTTCCCACACTGCTTCTGCGCTTCTTACAGCCATTTGATAAGCCTCCTTGGTTTACTTCGTTTAATAGAGACGATTACAGCACCTGCTCGTACAAGGACATCACGCGTCGGGCCGTGGCCTCCCAGGTAAATTGAGCCGCGTGAGCCAACCCCGCATGGCTCATGCGCTGCCGCTCTGGCTCATCGTGGAGGACACGCGGGAGTTCAGCGGCCAACGCCTCGTGGTCCGTTGCCACCTCAATGTAGCGCGCCGCCGTACCCCCGGCCTCGGGCAGTGAGGTGTTATAGGCCGTTACCACGGGCACCCCGCAGGCCAGGGCCTCCAGCACCGGAAGCCCAAACCCCTCGTAGAGGCTCGGATACACCAGGGCCTGGGCCAGGTTCAGCAGTGCTGGGAGCTGCCCATCATCCACGAAGCCGAGAAAGCGCACATTCTCTCTCAGCCCCAACGATGCTACGAGGGCCTCCAGCGACTCGCGCTGCCCAAGCCAGCCGCCCCGCCCGCAATAACAAGCATTACTTGTTTCTCCCCCGTGGCGCGGTAGCTGGCAAAGGCGCGAATCAGGGTTGCCAGGTTCTTGCGTGGCTCCAGCGTTCCCACACTCAACAGGAAAGGACGCTCCAGTTTATACCGGGTGCGTACCTCGTCAAGCAGCCTGGCCTCTTCCGGCTGCTCGCGCGACAGCGGTCGGAAGCGAGGCTCGACGCCCGGATAAACGACCGAAATCTTGTCCGGGGACGTGCCATAGTGGCGCAGAATCTCCGCCCGCGTGCTCTCGCTATCCGCGAATACATGGTCCGCACGACGGATGGAGCGCGGGACAGCCTGTTGTAGATAGCGGCGCAGCTTGGGGTCGTGGACCTCGGGTAGTACCTCAAAGGAGAGATCATGGACGGTGACAATGCCGCGTGCCCAGCGCAGCGGGGGCAGGGTGTAATCAGGAGAATGGAAGAGGGCGGGCCGTTGCTTCAACCATAGCTCGACGGGAAGTGGTAGGTGCAGGCGATGCCAGAGCCACACCGCCTGCTTTTGCGTCAGCGGGATGGACTGCCAACGAAAGTTCGCGGGTAGGTCAAAGCGCGCGACGGTGGCAGCATCCCGCATGTAGAGAATCTCGTAAGAGGTCTCCTGGTCGCACGCCGCGAGTCCCTGGAGCAATCCCCGCGTGAATCGTCCAATGCCGCCTCCCTGCGCCAGCGCCGAGGTTCCATCGATTGCAATCTGTGCCTTCATGGGGCGCGAGTCTATCAGGCAAGAGAGAAAATGGGAAAAGGGTAAGAGGGGCCGCGCTTGGCTATCTGGCTGAATCCGACTATCTTTGCAGGGTGTTGATAACGTCTGCGGATCAGTAGGGTTAGGAGCAGAAGGTGACAGCCGACGATATTCCAGAACTCATCAAGAGCTTCATCGCGACCCATATTCAATCGGTGGAACAACTGGAGATCCTCCTGCTGCTCACTGAGAACGCCGAGCGCGACTGGAGCGCCGCTGAGGTAAGCAACTCCCTGGTCATCCATCTTGAGTCCGCCTTTGTACGCCTGAAGGAGCTTAGTGGAAAGGGACTGCTCGTTTCCACGCCGGAGCCGGACCCCCGCTACCGCTTTCAGCCCTCCACGCCGGAAGTTGCCAAGCTCCTCCACGACCTGGCAGATGTCTACAAGCGGCGGCGCGTTTCCGTGATCACGCTGATATTCTCCAAGCCCCTCGACAATATTCGCTCATTTGCTGATGCCTTCAAACTCAGGAAGGATGAGGAGTAGCATGGCTTTTGTGGTATACCTGCTCTGCACACTGACTAGCCTGGCGTGCGCTGTGTTGCTGTTGCGCGCGTACCGACAGAATAAAGTTCGGCTCCTGTTATGGAGCGGACTCTGCTTTGTGGGGTTGACGCTCAACAATATGCTGCTGCTGGTTGATCTGCATGTTCTACCCGCGTACGATCTTTTTATCCTGCGTAGTTTGCCCACGCTAGCAGGGCTCATGTTACTGCTCTATGGTTTGATCTGGGAAGCCCGATAGCAACGCAACCAGCCTTGATTCTGCCAGGGAGGCAGTATGTACGAGTTCATAACGGGTGTCATCATGATGGGGTACTGGGTAGCGGGTCTCTTTTTCTTGCGCTACTGGCATGAAACGCGAGATCGGCTATTCGCCTTCTTCTGTGCCGCCTTCTGGCTCCTCGCCATCCAGCGTTTGATGCTGGTGCTCACTGCCGAAATCGTGGAGGATGTCGCCTATATTTATTTGATTCGTCTCCTGGCCTTCGTCCTCATCCTGATCGCTATTGTTGATAAGAATCGTGTGCGGTAAACTCCAGAGCATGATGGCTCAAATCGTGCTCGCCAGACGGTGTTAAACACGATTTTGGCTCTTGCCATCACTATACATAACTTGTACTATAACAGCCATGAAGAAAAAGGCGCGCCCGATTCCTGCTTCCTCCTACCACCGGGTTGCCTGTCCCCATCTGGGCCGACAGGAAGCGCGGCATTCGCCTTTGGGGCGACCCAATGACGCGCATCGCTGTTTCCTGAGCGTTTCCCCTGGCGAGCCTGTCACCCACCGCCATCAGGCCCAATGCTGCCTAAGCCCGGATTGGCACCAGTGCTACCGTCTTCAACCCGGTAATATCCCGGTAGATACGCTCATGACAGCGCCCCTCCCGCTGCTCGACAAGCCGAAGCCACCCCCGCCGCCGATGCCAACGCCCAAAGTTTCGCCGCTCACGCAGCGCCTCATGGCGCGCGCCGAGCAGCAGCGCAACGAGCAGCCGCCAGCGCCTCCGCTTAGCACTGAGCCGCCCTTTCCCGGCTTTGCCGCCCTGAAAACCGTCACGCCGGAACCGGAGCCACCCTTCCCTGGCTTTGCAGCACTGAAAACGACCGAGCCAGAGCCACCTTTCCCTGGCTTTGTGGCGCTACGCACGACGGCTGCTCCGGAGCTGGAGCCCGTGCTGCCTCCCTTTCCGGGCCTGCCACCGCTCCGTCAACCGACATACACCCCTGCGATTGCGATTCCCCAGCTGGAGAAAACAGGTGGCTGGCAAACGCCCCTGCTCTGGCTCACAGTCACTCTCCCGACGGTGCTTCTGATGCTGGCGGTAGGATTGGTGGCCTTCGTGGTGCTCAGCAGTGAGCAGAGCACGGCCCGCGCCGCCTTCGCCTCGATTGCCAAAGAAGAACCTGGTATCTCGTTGATCGACCTGGTGGCACCGACCCCCGCTGCGACGTTTGTTCCGATGTCCGAGGACCCAGCGTTTCCCCCGGTGGCTCCGCCGCTGCCGGCGGCGGTCCCGACAGCGGCGGCGGCAGCGGCAGCAACCGCAGGGACGCAGGGGCAGGGAGCCAGCCCCGACTCGGCCTCTTCCGTCCCCATCCAGCCGCCGCCCTGGCCCTTTGAGGCGGCCCCCACCGCGCCGGAGCGCATTCGTGCCCCCCGCGTCGGACTCGATGCCAAGATTATGCCTGTGGGCTCTTACATCAAGGAGGAGGGCGGGCAATTCATCCGCTATTATGAGGTGGCGCGCTATGCGGCGGGCTGGCATAACAATTCCTCCCTACCCGGCTATAAGGGCAATGTGGTACTCTCCGGCCACCATAACACTGCCGGGAGTGTCTTCAAAAATCTAGTGCAACTGGAACCTGGAGACTACATCTTCGCAGATGTGGGGGGCGTCACCTATCCCTACCTGGTGGTTCTCAAAGAAATTCTGCCCGAGACGACGGTCTCTGACGATCAGCGCGCCCTGAATGGGCGCTGGATCGCCCAGACAGAGGACGAGCGTCTCACCCTCGTTACCTGTTGGCCCCCAACGGGCAACAGCCACCGCGTCATCGTCGTCGCCATCCCCGCCAAGTAACTATCCCGCAGCTTCATGGGAACACGATTCGTCTGTCTAATCAGCGTCATAGGCGCGCTGTTGCTCCTGTCTATCCCGGAAGAGTTCTCGCTCCGATGGCCGACTTTTGGCACTGGCGATTGGATGGCTTACTGGAGTGTGACACGCGGCGCATTGTTGGGTCATGGATACTACGACATGACCTGGCTAAAAGAAACGCAACAAAGTCTCGGCTATGATCGGACCTATGTCAGCGGTCACTATTATCCGGTCTGGCTATTGTGGAATCCTGCACCCTTGCTGCTACCTCTGATGCCGCTGGCAGCGTTGACCTTCACTGAATCCACTCTGGCCTGGTTAAGCATTTCAATGCTCTTGTATGTGCATGCCACCTTGCTGTTCACCAGGATCCTCAAGCAGTCTATTCTCTTTCCCTTCGTAGCAGCCGTTGTGGTAGCGATCCTTTTTCTACCCTTCTTCGCCGCCTTAGCATGGGGTCAGCCAACCCTGCTCCTTGGGGCCTTTCTGATCTATGCCTGGCAAGCGCAACGAAGGGGGCAGCAGGTTGCTGCGGGGATTCTCTTGATCCCCCTTCTCCTAAAACCCCATCTCTTGTTCATTGTTCTCGGGCTGATCGGCGTCGTAGCCATCCGTAATCAGCAGTGGCGTCTGATCGGTACCGGCATCGGCGGGGTACTCGCTCTGGGGGTGGTGGCCTTTCTCTTGGACCCCCATTGGCTGCCCAATTGGTTAGCACAGGGCGCACCCATCGCGTGGGAAACGACCGCTTTGTCGGATATGATCAGGGTTCATTTAGACCTACCCCCCATAGCACGTTTTTATGGCGTTGGGTTGGGGCTGCTGCTGGCTGGCTGGCGCTATCGCGGGGTGACTGACATCTCACCCCACACCTTGGCTGAGGCAACTCTCCTCTCTAGCTTATGTGCGCCTTATCTCTGGTACCATGATACCGTGGTACTGCTGCCGGTTGTGATATGGATAGCAGCCATAAGTTGGACCTGGCCTCTTGCCTCCTTGCTCCTGCTCCAGATGGCTCTTAATGCATGGTTGTTCTATTCAGAATATATCGGTGCTATGGACTCCTCCCGCTATCTACTCTATCTGGTACTACTGCTAGGGTGGTGGTTCTATAGTCAAGGAAACTCACTCCTTAGAAGGGGTTCCGCCCCTGTAGGGTAGGGACTCTTTTCCGGCGACGATCAATAATCGAAAAGGCTTGCAACCCATCTTCCTTTCTGCTATCCTGGTCCATACAACTTGATACAAGGCATTGACGAGGACGAGTAGTGGTCCATCGTACTTCAGAGAGATGGGGTCAGCGGCTGAAAGCCCCATCAGTGACGACACCACCAAAACCCCCTCCGAGCCAGACCTGCCAACAATACCCCAGTAACAGGTCTCGGGTCGCTCCGATATCAGCAACACGAGTGGCGCTCTCATCAATATTTATGGTGGCGCAACACGGGTGGAACCACGGGAGTTTCTAAGCTCTCGTCCCGATTGGGACGAGAGCTTTTTTGTTTTGCCACAGGAGAAAGACAGATGGACATTCAACAGGTAGACCTCTACAAAGAGGCCGAGCGATACATTCCCAAGGGCTATGACCCCGAGCTGTACAAGGTTCGCCACAGCGCCGCCCATATCCTGGCGCAGGCGGTGCGCGAACGCTTCGCGCCCGAGGGCGAGGTCAGCATCGCCATCGGCCCGCCCATTGAGGATGGCTTCTACTATGACTTTGATCTGCCACGCGCCGCCAACGAGGCGGACCTTGCCTGGGTCGAGGAGCGGATGCGGGAGATTATCAAGGGCAAGTTCCCCTTCGCCGTGCGCGAGGTCTCCGTGGAGGAGGCGCGCGAGTTTTTCAAAGAGGAGCCCTACAAGCTGGAACTCATCGAGGGGCTTGCGAGAGGACAGGTGGATGAGTATGGCAATGCGGTTCCCGAGGGAGAAGCCCCCAAAATCACGATCTACCAGCATGACACGTTCGCGGACCTCTGCCGGGGCCCCCATGTACGCCACACAGGCGAGATCAAGGGCACGGCCCTGAAGCTCATGAGCGTAGCCGGTGCCTACTGGCGCGGCGATGAGAAGAACCGCCAGCTGACGCGCATCTATGGCACGGCCTTCCGCAAGCAGTCCGAGCTGGATGAGTATCTCAAGCAGTTGGAAGAGGCCAAGCTGCGCGACCACCGCAAGCTGGGCAAGGAGTTGGGGCTCTACGCCATCGAGCCCCAGATCGTGGGCCAGGGCTTGATCCTGTGGATGCCCAAGGGAGCCGTCATCCGCGACCAACTGGAGCGCTTCCTCAAATCTGAGCAGCTCGCTGCCGGGTACCAACCGGTCTACACGCCCAATATCGCCAAGCTGGACCTCTTCAAGATCAGCGGTCACTATCCCTACTACAAAGAGTCGCAGTTCCCGCCGCTGGAGGATGACGAGGGCAACAGTTATCTGCTCAAGCCGATGAACTGCCCCTTCCATATTATGATCTACAAGCAGGAGCATCACTCCTATCGCGACCTGCCCATCCGACTGGCCGAGTTCGGCACGGTCTACCGCTGGGAGAAGAGCGGCGAGGTCAGCGGCATGACGCGGGTGCGCGGCTTCACCCAGGACGATGCGCATCTCTTCGTCACACCCGATCAGGTGGAGGAGGAGTTTGCCAACGTGGTCGAACTCACGCTCAAGGTGCTTGACACCTTCGGCCTGAGCGACTACCGCGTGCGTGTCGGGGTTCGGGAGCCGAACAGCGACAAATACGTTGGTGATGCGGCGATCTGGGATCAGGCCACTCAAGCCATTCTCAACGCGATTCAGCGCTTCCCCGAGCTGAAATACACGGTAGAGGAGGGGGAGGCGGCCTTCTACGGGCCGAAGCTCGACTTCGTGGTGCGAGATGTCATCAAGCGCGACTGGCAGCTTGGCACGGTCCAGGTGGACATGAACCTGCCCGAGCGCTTCGAGCTGGAATACGTGGGCGAAGACAATGCGCCGCACCGCCCCGTGATGATCCACCGCGCGCCCTTCGGCTCGCTGGAGCGCTTCATCGGGATTCTCATTGAGCATTTCGGCGGGGCCTTCCCGCTGTGGCTCGCGCCGCAGCAGGCCGCGATCATTCCCATCGCGGACCGCCACCTGGAGTGGGCCAAGGAGGTCCGCACGCGCCTCCTCGCCGAAGGACTCCGCGCGGAGGTCGATGCCCGCTCTGACCGCATGAATGCCAAGATTCGGGAGGCGCAGATGCAGAAAGTTCCCTACATGCTCGTCATCGGGGATCGCGAGGTCGAGGAGCAGGCGGTGTCGGTTCGCCTCCGCAGCAACGAGACCGTCGGTGCTCTCTCTTTGGAGCAATTCGTGGCTCTGGCAAAGCGCCTCATCAATGAGAAATCCCTCGCCCTGCAATAAAACTAAGCATCCTCCCTGGCTTGAGAACTTAAGCCAGGGAGGCGCAGCAGGGTACCTATGTCGGGCGCGGCGCGGTACGCATGACGGGCAGGTTTAATATCCGCACCGCCAGCGCGCTCAAGCGATGCCTTCCATGACAACGACCATCGACTTCATCAAGGGAACCGCCGAGCCCATCTGCCCCCACTGCCACGCGCAAATCATCCACCTTGAATACCACCGTCACAAACTCCCCCTGGGCATGATGAGCGGCTTTGCCTAGGTAATTCTCCTCTCCTGCCCCCACTGCCACAAAGTCCTTGGCACCCAGAGCGACGGCTAACCCCGCCTGGCCTTTAATCCTTCCTTTCTGCCAATCCTTGCTCCTGCCGTTCACCCACCCGTCCTCTTCACCCCCGCCGCCGCCGGAACAAAATTCTTGTTGAAACTCAGCGCCGCTCGGTACTCCGCGAGCGCCTCGGCATCGCGGCCCATCGCCTCCAACGCCCAGCCGCGATAATAGTGAACCTCCTCGATGGCGAGCCCCACATAGGGTTGGCTGAATTGAAGCGTGCGCTCGTACTGCCCCGTGGCGTTCAGCGCCTCCAGCGGGCCAAACTGGTACCAGAGCATCCGCACCGGCACCCCATAGGCAATGGCCTTGTCATAGGCCTCCATCGCCCCCTGAGCATTGTTCAAGCGCAGCCGCGCCGTCCCCAGGTTGAACCAGCCATAGAGATCGGGCTGCGAGTTAAGTTCCTGGTCGGCCTTCTGGGCAGCGGCCGCCCACATCGCCTCCGGGCTCCACACTGCCTCCCCAACGATAGAACGCACCAGTGGCTCCTGCTCTGGCGGGTAGACCGGAATGTAGAGACGGTTGAACGCGCGCCACCAACGGTCGAAATCTGCCTCTGAGTAGCGCAGACTAGGCCCCGTATAGGAGTCGTTCACGATGAAGACCCCCGCGTTCTGGTCATAGCCCCGCACCAGCCGGTAGTGGCCCGTGAGCACGTCATCCGAGCGCTCCAGCCACTGCTCCACAATGACCGGAATCCCATTGGCGAGCAGCGTGCGGAGCATGACCATATCCCCGTTCACGCGCACCGGCGCGGCAAAGCCCTGCGCGGTCAGGTACTGGCTCAGCTCCTCCGGCGCAACATTCTTGTCCGTGGCTGCGCCCTTGAGAGAGGGGGCGACATCGTACTGTGTGAGGCCCATTCCGTAGTAGGAGAGCGTCATCGCCACCGTGGTC
>JACCSL010000499.1 GCA_013812995.1 Ardenticatenales bacterium
GGCCCTCACCCCCACGTCGCTTCGCTCCATGTCCCCTCTCCCGAAATCGGGAGAGGGGCGGCCGAAGGCCGGGGAGAGGGCTCCGCTAGCACGCTTCCCAATCTTCCATACCACAAATTCCAGCAGAACCAGAAACGTAAAACGTAATGGACGACTCTTACGTTTTACGTTTTACGTTCTACGTTCTACTATCTAGCCTCAACAACCTCTCGAACGGGAGGTTTTTTCTTGAACAACTTGACGCATTGGAGGAATCGCTTCGTGGATTGTCCGCAAATGGCTCCCTATGGCAGCCACATCTTGATCTGCACAGGCTCCTATTGCTCACCATCCTGCGAGGGGAAGGTGCTCTACCAACTTCTCCCCTCGCTGCTCACGCGCTATGGGCTGCTCTTCGGCCCCAACCGCGCCAAGCGTGGCGAGACCCCCTGCCTGGGCGTCTGCCAGCAGGGCCCCATCGCCGTGGTTTACCCGGAAGGGCTCTGGTATCACAGCGTTACCCCTACCCTGCTGGAGCAAATCGTGCGGGAGCATCTGCTGCTAGGTAAGCCTGTCGAGAGTCATATCTTCCACCGCATGGAGCAGGCAGCGGAAGAACAAGAAGACCAGGTCGGCTAACTCGTGTCTATCTGCAACTTATGTAAAGTATTGGAGAGAAAAGCGCATGGAAGCAGCACTACTTGAGGGATGGCGTGCCAGCCGCGATCGCAAGCTGATGAAGATGCTTGACCCGGATGAGCCCGCCTGGCTGATGGAGGAAGATGTTCAGGTAGCGAAAGAGGAGGTGTATTACACGGTGGTTCACCGCTGGATGCCTGGGGGCTGGGCGCGTCGCCACTACACGTACGATATGGTGAGCGATGTGATTCATTTTCGGGGAACAACACCCCTGGACGATAGTGATATCCTCAAGATGAAGCCCGACCAGCGTATCCTGCACCACAAGAAGCGGTAGACTGCCTCACTGGGTGGAATAGAGCATCCAGAACAGCAGGCCACACAGGGTCGCCACGATGGCCCCGCCGAGGGACTCCACCCAGACGGCGCGGGTTAGCGTCTGGCCGCGCAACTGGTGATACTTGAGTGCTAGCAGAACCGGGATGGGGGAAAGCCAGAAAATACCCTCCGCGACGAGCAATAGCGTCCCTGCGCGCGCGAAGGTGGCGGGCCAACGGTTGGGCCAGCCATAGCCTGGCGCAAAGACACGCAGCAGGATACCAACAACGAAGGCGACAAGCACCAGTAGGTACACCTCGTCCCATTGCTGGCGGGTGAGGTTCCATATGGGCTGGAGCCCCGCCTTCTGGGCTAGAACCACCATCCAAACGATCATACCGCAGTGAAGCGCCTGATCCGTCAGGAAAAGAAAGAGGCTGAGGGAGCGGGACTTCACCCTATCGTCAATCGTTACTTTACCGATGTCGATGAGGAGGTGGGAGAGAACAATAATGACGCAGTAGGGCCACCATAGAGAAAGCGCCGGGAGCACAGCGAGGAAGGTGAGGAGCGTAATAATACCAATGTGGGGCAAAACGCCCCACGTTCCCCACTGCTTCTTGATGCGGATCATCCAATCCGGCTGTAGGGCAAAATCGCCCAGAAGGTGAGCTATCAATAGAGGATACAACATCTCGGCTATCATTCCTTTTTGGCGGCCTTCCAACGTTATGACAACTCGGGCAAGGAGCCATTCACCCGTTCGACGAATCGTAGAGCACCTTTATGATGAGAACCCTGCTCCACGGGGGTCTGGTGATGACAAAATTTTAAGGTTTGTTGCTTTATGGGCTTGCTGCCTTCCCAATGAGCGTTGTAGCAATCTGGGTCAAAGTTGCGATTGTCTGCTCCCCGGCTGTCTCCCCCCCTACCCCATTGAAAAGAAGTTGCTGCGTCATGCTATCAGTCCCGCCGGGATTATCCTCTGAGGTGTTGTCAAAGGATGAATATTGCTGGACGATTTTCGTTAGTTCCTCCTGAACCGCCGGCTCGATTGGAATACTTGTCACCTCGCCCCCACAGTGCTCTAACACTGCCTCCTCACGACTTACTGTGAGCGTATCACAGAAGCCTGCGATGCCGCCCTCCCGTGAATACACCATGATAAACTCCGGAAGCTCCTCAACGGTTGGGGTTGGCCCCCCCATGCTCTGCGACCCTGCTCCCCCACAGGCCACCAGGAGCAGCAAAAGCAATCCGATGACTATCCCCATTGCGTATTTCATCTTCTCTCCCGTTTGAATAAATCACCCACACCTGGCTGATTTTGCCTCGTTCACTTGCTGACTAGACTGCCTATTACTACAATACTCCTTCTTACCCCCCCAAGGGGGGGGAGGAACATCGAACAACAAATACTTCTATCCATATCCTAGGGGTCTGTCAGGGATGAGATGATGACATTACGTTTTACCTTCTCATCCATCGACGCTTGACGCACCACTAGTCATCTTTGCAAAGAGGAAACCCAAAGCCATGAAAAAAGCTTCATTCTTTCTACTCATCGTACTGCCTTTGCTGGTTGCCTGCGGAACAGGTAGCAGCACACCAACCGTTGCTCCTCAAACGCTCACACTCGTAGCACAGGACATCGCCTACGATAAAACCGCCCTGGAGGGCACTATTGGACAGCCCATCCAACTAGACTTTAGCAATCAGGGTGCCTTGGCACACGACTTCACCATTGACGAGATCGAGGCGACAGAGACAGCGGACTCGCATGACAGCCATAATGAAAGCACTGCAACCGAGAGCGATCTTCACTATCACCTGGAGACGAATGAAGCACAGGTATTTACCTTCACTCCCCTTCAGGCAGGAACTTATACCTTCTATTGTTCTGTCGCGGGTCATCGTGAGGCAGGGATGACAGGGATCCTGACAGTGGCAGAGAGCCAGCCATGAGACGAGATGCCCTGAGCCTCGGATTGAGTCTACTCCTGGTCGGATGTAGCAGACAGCAGAGTGGCCCTGGCGTTGACCTGGCACAGGGAAAGCAACTCTACGAGCAAAACTGTGCGAGCTGCCACGGAGTGCAGGGAGAGGGGGCAGTGGAATGGCAGGAGTTGAATGCCGATGGCAGCTACCGTGCGCCTCCCCATACCGATGAGGGGCATACCTGGCACCACCCGGATGAACAGCTCTACCTAATTGTCCGGGACGGGGGGCGTGCCCCTGGCACTACCATGCCTGCCTTTGGTAGCCAACTCGACCATGCTGAGATCATCGCTGTCCTGGAGTACATCAAAACCTTCTGGTCCCCTGAGATGCACGCAAGCCAGGCACGGGGGTCTGAAGCAATGCCCTATCCCGTAACCGATGGTAAGTAGCGCCCGGGTGTGTCACATGAAACCCGTCCGCGCGGTCAAATCTTATGTAAACGAGAAACCGGTTGTCATAAAGTGCGTCCGCGCGGACACCTTTCTACTATCTATTTCCCTGTTGTCCAACTTCTTGCGAACTCCATCAAGAATCGCTACGATGCACTCGTTCTGTTTTATGTCGTGGAAGGAGAGCTATGACAACAATAGTAGTCGCCAATCGCAAGGGCGGTTGCGGCAAGACCATGCTCAGCCTCAACATTGCAGGGACGCTGGCATCGCAGGGTAAGCGAGTGCTGCTAATAGACTTGGACCCCCAGGGCTCTCTCAGCGAAATTCTCCATCGCTATCCTGATGATGTGCAGCGCCCTATCTCCCGCTCTCTGGTCAGCGGCCATCTGGAAGGCGCGCTGACGAGCACGGCCATTCCCGCAATTGACTTCGTGCCCGCCGATGATGAACTCAGTGATATCAACCACGGCTTGGACCCTGTCTCGCGCCGCACGATTCGCGGACGAGAGCGGTTACTCGCTGATCTACTGGCACGATCCGAGGATCTGGTCAACGGGTACGATATCCTTGTAGTGGATACACCTCCGGATACGAAGGGCGAATTGACCTCGACCGCGATTGTGGCCGCTGATCTGATCGTTGTCCCCATCGACCCTCATGCCGGGGCTCGTGGGGCCGCGGCTGATCTCATCACGCTGGCGGATGAGCTGCGCTCTTTCTCGGCGCATCCTATGAATATGGCTCTTGTTCTAAACCGCATCAAGATGCAGACAGGTAGCTATGATCTTCAGGCAGCGGAGGCGGCCATGGAAGCGTTTGGCGATCTGGCCTGCAAGACGATTATTCCCTCCTGGCTCGCGTACCCCAAGGCAGCCGAGGATGGGCTCCCGGTGGCCTTCGTCAAAGGGGCGGACTTCACAAAGGCGAATGCTATTATCAAGGAGCTGATGGGTGAGCTGGATGATATTCTGGATGGCGAGTTGGGGGTGCGCTCATGAGTCCGAGTCGTGCAGATCGCATGAAGGAAAACTTTTCGCTCCAGGGTGGACGCCCGCAGCGCAGACATATTCCTGAACCGCAGGAAGAGTCATTTCCCACGAGCGGACCTGGCAAGCGCGCTGAGGAGCTGGTGATCTCGCTGCCGGTGGACCAGTTGCTGCCGGATCGCTACCAGGGGCGTCTTCGCTGGCCTGTGGACCTAAAGGAGATCGAGCGGCTTTACCGGGGTGAGTGGGACGCTCAGGATTTCCTGGATCACATCGCGTCCCGTCGGCAGGAGGAAGAGAACCCGGCCCTGGACCTTGCCTGGGAGGCCACGGTAGAGCTGGCCCGTTCCATTCTGACGGAGGGGCAGGTAGCCCCCATCACGATTGCCCGTGCCAGGGATCTGCCCGTTGGCTATCAATACGTCATTGAGACGGGCGAGGGACGATATTGGGCCTACCAACTGATGCGCTGGCTTCTCACTCATGATCCGGAGTCCCTGGATGTCCCCGCTGAGGAGTGGCGGGAAGACCCTGGCTTTATCCGGGCAATGGCGATCAGTGAGCCTTCCAAGCTGCGCCAGGTGGCCGAGAATGAGCAGCGCCAGTCCTATGCCTCCGCCATTGACCGCGCTGTGGCCTACGCGAGTATGTTGGCTGAAGAAGCGGACTATGCGATTGAGGGGTCGCCGCCAGGTATCCGAGATGGCCTGCTGGAGCTACCCGAGGCTTACTGGCGAGCGGCGCGGCGCGGGCTGCGGGGTCGAAAAGCGGTCCTCCAGCAGGTTCCAGCGGGAGCCCGCCAGATTCAGCGCCACCTCAAGCTGCTGACCGACCTGGACCCCTGGGTGCTGGCGCGGGCCAAGCAGTATGGCTTGAGCGAGGCCCAGCTTCGCCCCCTCGTTGGCAAAGCCGTGGAAGAGCAGCGGCAGATGGTCGAGAAAGCGGTCAGCGAGGGGCTGTCCAGCCGCGCCATCGAGGCAGAGATTCGTGGCGGCATTGAGGAAGAAGCAGGGGTGATTCTCCAGGAGGAAGAGGTCTACCTAGGGAAAGAGGCCAAACGGGAACTCACGCTGCCGGAGGAGGTTTCCCGCTTCCTGCGCAGCCTCACAACGGCAGCCGCACGGTATGAAGCCCTGCTGGACAAGATCAATGAGAACCAGGTGCTGGCGCTGCTGGAGGCAGAACTGCGCTCCTATGATGAGGCCGCGCGCGGTGCGCAGCGGGCTCGCACGCCACGTCGCCGGGTGAGGCACCTGCTAACGCTTCTTGGCAAAATCAACGAATAAGTGGCGGAATGGTGCTTTTTGTGGCGGGAAGATGTCGGGATAACATATATTTAATTTGACATAAAGATGGGATCGCTATGAAAGCTGTTGTCATAACGAAAGCGGGTGGTCCAGAGGTATTGGAGATTCGGGAAGTCTCGGACCCTGCGCCTGGGGCAGGCCAATTGCTGATCGACATCCGTGCGACCGCCCTGAACCGCGCTGACCTGCTCCAGCGCCAGGGCCACTACCCGCCACCAGCCGACGCGCCGCCCTATCCAGGGCTGGAGTGCGCGGGCACAATCAATGCCCTTGGCGAGAGCGTCACCGGGTGGACCGTCGGCCAGCGTGTGATGGCCCTGCTGGGCGGCGGTGGGTACGCGGAGAAGGTCGTGGTGCCGCAAGAAAGTGTGCTACCCATCCCCGAGGGGTTGAGCTGGGCGGAGGCCGCCGCTATTCCGGAGGCGTGGCTCACCGCCTACAGCAATATGATCGAGATTGGACGGCTTCAGTCGGGTGAGCGCGTGCTCATCCACGCGGGCGCGAGCGGCGTAGGGTCCGCTGCCATCCAGCTTGCGAAATGGCGCGGGGCGACGGTCTTCTCGACGGTCAGCCAGCAAAAGGTAGAGGGGGTTCGGGCGCTGGGCGCGGATGTGGTGATCGACTACAAGCAGGAGAATTTCGCGGAGCGCGTGCTTGAGGAAAGCGATGGTCAGGGTGTGGACCTCATCCTTGATTTCATCGGCGCGCCCTACTGGGATGACAACCTGCGTGCGCTGGCGCTGTGGGGGCGGCTGGTGCTCGTGGGGCTCATGGGTGGCCGCGAGGTAAAGGCAAATCTGGGGCTTTTTCTCTCCAAAAAGCTCTCTGTCCACGGCTCGACGCTGCGCGACCGGACGCTGGAGCAAAAACAGCGGCTGGTGGCGGCGTTCACACGCGAGGTGCTGCCCGCCTTCGCGTCCGGCCAGTTGCGTCCCATTCTCGACGAGCGCCAGTTCACGCTCAATGAGGTGGCGGAGGCGCACCGTTATATGGAGGCAAATCAGAATTTCGGGAAAGTGATTTTGCTGATTTGAAAGGAATGGGCCTTCTCAAAGATATGCTCGTGAAACACGGTGAATCATTTTCACAAAATTTACAGAATCTTACCTTCTATGAATGGGTTGATTTTGTGTTTTCCCCCGCAAAGGACAAAAGTTGGAGTTGGATGGAGTGGGAGTGGGAATTTGACGATCCTAAGCCGCCATTGTTTCTCTACGCTATCCTCAATCGCTGGCTACGATTTACCACCCAACTTTTCAGAAAACCTCTATTTCTCTCATCTTATACAGATGCCGAAATAGAGGCCGATTTTGGGTTTTTACTTGGGTTCGATGGGCTATTACATTGGTTGGGTCATCACAATTTATCCTTGGCTCTTCGTAAAGCTTGTATTCTTTCGATGGTAGGTCTGTTCCAAAACCACCTTAGTTCACTTCCTGAGAATTCAGCTATTGTTTATATGTGGTGGGATTTGCTTATCTTTGGGCAGAAATTAGAAGATGAAATCAAAGATGTTATGTTTGAGACTCTATCACAAATCCTTGTTATGCCATCAGCTAATTGCCAATGGAGTGCGCTGCATGGTCTGGAGCACTTAGAATATCCTGGTAGTTCTATATTACTCGAAGAGTTTTTGCAACAACATATCTGTGTAACGGAAAATGTCGCACGATATGCACAACACCTCCGACCTAAGTTACTTTGAGGATGCGCCAGAGAACGCGACGGCTACACTCGTGCCCGCGCCATCTCGCGCCGCCAGCAGGCGTGGGGTGAGTAGTCGGGTCGCTCCGGGTTGCCCGCCTCACGCTTGACCACGATGAGCCAGGCCGCGTACCGCTCGCGCTGCGATGAATCCTCGAAGGGCGGCGGCGCGAGTTCCTGAGCCCACCAGTTTTCAAATAGCGTGCTTTCCCGCTCGTTGACCTCTCCAGCGAGCCTGTGTAACGCTGGAAGGACTTCACCCTCGGATGGCGGCGCCGTGAGGCGGCGGAACAGGTAGCCGCCCATCTGAGCGGCGTCGGCCTCCTCCTGGCCACGGTAAATCCATCCGCGTACCTCAGCGGCGCTCAGGGCGGAATTCTGGAGAATACGAGCTAGCCCTTTAATGCGAAAAGGTGCGAGCAATCGCTCAATCACTGCCCCATCTGTTTTCTCCCCCCCCCCTCCAAAGGTTATTGGTGGGTTTTCTGCTTTTTCGGTAAGAAGCTCTTTGCTCTTTAAAGCTTCTTGAATGGTGGGTTCGTTGGCCGCTTTGAGGCGGGTTCGTTGTCCGGTTGGCTGCATTTGAGCCGGGTTGCCTGGCC
>JACCSL010000500.1 GCA_013812995.1 Ardenticatenales bacterium
GATCCAGACCGACGCCGCCATCAACCGGGGCAACAGCGGGGGACCGCTGCTGGATGCAATGGGCAATGTCATTGGCATCAACACCTTGGTGGTGCGTGGCACCCTCTCCAGCGGGGAAATCGAGGGACTGGGCTTTGCCATCCCTGCGAGGGTGGTAGAGCAGACCGCGCGAGCCCTGCTGGACGAGGGCAAAATAGAGCGCCCCTTCTTTGGAATCGTTCATCAGAGCATCACCCCCACCCTGGCGCGCCGCGCTGGAATATCAGAAGATCAGGGCGTGGTGGTTCTCCGAGTGGCACCGGATTCTCCAGCCGAACGAGCCGGTATCGAAAGCGGCGACCTGCTGCTTGCCATCAACGAGGAGATTATTGATGCCCAACATCCTTTCATCAATCTCTTGATGCAACACCCCATTGGGGAAACGGTTGACGTGCGCCTGCTGCGTGACAACGAGGAGCAACGGGTGCGCGTCACTCTGGTGGCCTCAGATGAGTAGTCGACGAGGAGAAGAATAAATATGGCGTTACGACGTGCGCGACGATACGGAATTCTGGATAGTCTGCTTTCTATCTTTGAGGGAACACGAGGGACTGTGCTGACCCTGCTGGTGCTTCCCTTCCTGCTCTTTTTAGTGCTCTGGTTGCCCCCCCTCTCTCTGGGGGAGCGCCTTCTTTATGGAGGCTACACCGCGCTCTCGCGGAGCGGTGGCTCTGTGACTGTCGATGATGGCGCGCAGCTCACCGTTCCGGCGGAAGCCCTCAAATCATCGCTGCGGGTGCAGTTCGGCAGTATCTCGCAACTCGACTTTGTAAAGGGCAACGGCGAGGGAGTGCTGGAGGGAGCTACGGATGCTTTACCGGATCATCTGATTCTCAAAAGCCCGATTTACCTGGGCGGCATCAAAGGCGACGCACCTACCTACACCATCTGGACACTCCCGCTCCCGGCCGATAGCGAGCCCTATGCCCTATTGGACCTCTACGAGTGGAACGGGGCCAGTTGGAACTGGTTGCCCCACCGTCTCTGGATGGATGATCGCCAGATTGAGACCCGCCCGAAGGGGGTACCCACAGCCGTGGCGGTGATGCAGGGCGAGAAGCTGACCGCGCAGATCGCGGCGATCTCCGATGAGAATGGAGACTTTGTCCCACGCGCCGGCTCGACCCTGACCCAGCTCTCGCCGCGCCTCTACCTTGTTCAGGGCGATGGCAGCGTCGGGCAGATTTTCTCGCTCTCCCCGCTCTTTCAGCAGAGCGGGGCGCTGCTCCTCCCGGTGCTCCACAACATTGACGTGAATGGGGTCATCCGCAGCGATCTGGTAGACAATCTCTTGATTGATCCCAACATCTGGCGCTCCCATGTTGACCAGATTGAGGCGCTGGTGATGAGCACCGGCCACGAGGGGATCATCATTGATTATCGCAGTGTGGACCCCGCGCTGCGCGGCGAGTTCAGCAACTTTATTCTCACTCTGGGGCAGCGTCTTGCTCTACGCAACAAGATTCTCGGGGTGCGGGTGGACGAGCCGGTGCGCCTCTCCGAGGATGAGTTTAGAACGGGAGCCTATGACTGGGAAGTGATCGGCCAGGCTGCCACTATCGTGCAGGTGCCGGTGCCCCGCGCGGCAGGGGTTTTTGCGGGCGAGAACGAGTTGCGGGCACTGCTGGGGTATGCCACCAGCCACATTAACCGCTACAAACTTGAGATTGAGGTGCCGGTCGCTCCCTACCAGATCGTGAATAACCAGGCGCGGCCCGTACCCTACTCGGACATTCTCGCGCTGCTCTCCAGTCTGGCGGGTCGGCAGGAGGTCACACCCGAGACGCCCCTGGCAGAGCTAGATGCGAAAATCGAAAGCCTCTCGCTCGATTCGGCGTCGGGCAGCTATCGCCTTATCGTCAACGATTCCCCGATCTACTTGGAGGATGCGAATAACCTGGCCCGCCGCCTCGCCCTGATCAATGAATATCACCTGGGTGGCGTCGTGGTGGTCGATGCCAATCAGGCTGATCCGCGCGTATGGGACGTGCTGGCCTCCTATCGCTAGCATAAAATCATTCACAACAAGAGGAACAGGTTTATGACTTATAGACGAGCAACACTTTTCTGCCTGACCTGGCTACTGATGGTCCTGCTCGTGGCCTGCGGGGGGAGCGAGGAGCCCGCCGCGCAGCCTACCAGTGAGCCAACCCCGATTGTGGAGGCCAAGCCTACCTTCACCCCACTTGTCGAGCCTACCGCTGTGGAAGTGACGGAACCGACGGCCACCGCTGAGATCGCTCAGCCGGAGGACGAGGGTGATGGCGAGGAAGATCCCGCCGCTGGTGACACAGAGCGCCCCTTTGCCTCCCCCGAGTATGGAATGCAGGCGTTCATGTGGTGGCGGCCCGAGGTGGCAGACCGCGACCTGAACCTGCTGGTGGATGCCGGTTTCAACTGGGTCAAACAGGATTTCCCCTGGCGCGAGATCGAGGGGGCGCAGAAGGGCCACTTTGACTTCACTCGCACCGATACCATCGTCGAGATGGCGTATGATCGCTTCGGGCTGAACATCCTGGCACGCGTGGACCGTCAGCCGGGCTGGGCCACGGGTGGGCGCTGCGCCGAGGGCGTCGCGATGGGACCGCCCGACGATCTTCAGGATTACGCGGACTTCCTGACCGCCCTCGCCACGCGCTACAAGGGCAAGATTGCCGCTTACGCCATCTGGAACGAGCCGAACCTGGCGCGCGAGTGGTGTGACGAGGCTCCGAGCCCCGAGGAATACGCTGAACTGCTCCAGGTCGCCTACGATGCCATCAAAGCCGTGGACCCGGATGCGATTATCATTAGCGCGGGCCTCTCGCCCACGGGTGGCCCCATGCCGGTGGCGATGGAGGATACAGAGTTTCTGGATCGACTGTACGAGGCAGCGGGCGGCTCGCTGGATGGCTACGCCGATGTCGTTGGTGCCCACGCGCCGGGGTTCAAGGCCCCCCCCGAGATGAGCCCCGATGAGGTCATGGAAGAGCCCGAGGTCTACGGGCACGGGCGCTACTTCACCTTTCGCCGCGTGGAGGAGCTGCACGCCGTTATGGAAGAGTACGGGGACACAGAGCGGCAGGTCGCCATCCTGGAGATGGGCTGGACCACGGACCCGCGCCCGGATTCGCCCTACAACTGGCACGCCGTCACTGAGGAAGAGAAGGCTGACTACCTCGCGCGCGCCTTCGCCTACGCCGAGGAAAACTGGACGCCCTGGATTGGTCTGATGAGCGTCATCTACCTCTGCAACACCGACTGGAGCGAGGCGGACGAGCAGTTCTACTGGTGCCTGACGCATCCCGCCTACCCCAACACCGTCACCTATCCCTCCTACGAGGCTCTCAAGGCGATGCCGAAAAACTTAGACTGATCGCCGCAAAACAAAGAAGAGGCGGGGTGGAAGCCCCGCCTCTTCTTTGTTTATACCCCAGCGGCTCGTTAGGGCTTGGGTTTTACCTCAAACTCTTGAGCAAACCGATAAAAGCACACCTCGAACTCCAAAAAGAAGTTCATCTGACCCAGAATCAAGGGGGTTTGATTACTCTGCGACCACGCAAAGGCTAGACGCACAGGGGTATAGGTTCCCACTTCTCCCATCAGTACCAGAGGTATCGCTGGATGGCGACCCAAGTTACCCGCCAGTTGAATTGTGGCTTGTAGGGTATCCCAAATTGCACCTAATTGCATCGGTAACAAATTAAGGGTCAGGAACGGTTGTCAAGTTACGAACGACCAGCAGAGGTGGAGGTTTAGAGGCGCGCGGGCGTTTGAGAATGCCAAGCCAGTCGGCGTTGAGAGCTAGGTACGCGATCAAGTCAGTAGCCTGCCCTTGGTGGAAGGCTTGGGTGAAATGATAGATGGCGCGGTAGACCATCTCAATGGAGAGGGCCGCCACAGGTTTGTGAAGGGTCTCGGCCACCGCATCCGTCAAATCAAGCAAGACGGCATCCAGGAGCCAAGTGGCCCAGAGTTGCAACTGCACCGCATTCTGCGCCCCGCACCAGAAATAGGCCAACCCTAACAGACGTTTGACGAGGGCATAGGCATCCTCAATCCGCCAGCGCTGAAAGTAGAGCGCGACCACGTACTCGGTCGGCAGGCGCAGCGGGTCCAACTCATTGGTCAAGTAATGATACCAAGTGCCTCGATAAAGCACCTCAATGAGGCGCACCTGTTGGCGGTCGTCCCCTTGACCAATCCACACGATCTGATCACGCACCGCCGCACGCACCAGCAGCGCTTGCGCGACTTGATAGGCCAAATTGCGCTTGGCCCGTGTAATAAAGGTGACCTGCTGGGCACTCAACTGGGCAAAGTGGCTGAAGTTGGTAAAGCCCAGATCGAACAACAGTAGTGCCCCCGCTGGCAGGGCACGCAGCACCCTCTCCCAGAAGCGTTGGTCATGCGCCGCCGCATCCGGCTCATACCAGACCTGCTGGGGGAGGCGACTACCCAAGCACAGTAGCGCCGCCATGCGCCCGGCCAGAGGCGCTTTGTCCGCTCCTTTAAGCAACCCCACCTTCCGTAGCAGGCTATCGAGGGTCGACCCATCGACGATCAGCACTTGCTCATAGTGCTCATTGGCCCATTGCACTTCGGGCGGCAGCGGGCGGGTGCGGCTGGCCCACGCTTCATGCAGGCGTGGTAAGATGTCATGCAAAATGGCTTCAAACAGGCTGGCGGGCAGGCAGCGCAAGCGCGAGGCGAAGGCTTGTTGGCTGATCCGCACCGGGGGACTCCAGAGCACCACTTCCTGGCGTACCACCCGGACCACTTCATTGACACTGCCGATCTGTCGCCAGATCAGACTCAAGACCAACGCTACCATGATCGGCAAGGTCAGCACACGCTCCCGCAACCCCAACTGATGAAAGTGCGCCACTTGCGCCAGCGTCGCCGGATGTACCAGCTCTGTCAGACGGGCGCTCAGTTGCTCGTCCAAGGGTGGGCTAGTGGGTCGTTTCGTGCGATCGCGTTGGATGGCGCGGGTGTGTCGTACCGTACTTTTCTTACGCTTTTTCTTATCCGAGGGCGCTTCTTGGCTCATCCCCTCATCTTATGGTTTGCCCTAGCTCTGTCCAGTTGGGACGCGCTTGACGCTCTCTGCTATGCCTTAATTTGTTACCGATGGAGTAAGGCTTGGTGGTTGATGCGGTCGAAGCATTTTGCTATATCAGCATCCAGTACATATTTGGGTGTGTAGTGGATGGCTGTAAAGATGGCCTCTATTGCATCATGGCATGATCTTCCCGGTCGGAACCCATAGCTGTTTGGCTCAAATTTGGCCTCCCATTCAGGTTCCAAGGCCATTGTTACGAGAGCTTGTAGGGCTCTGTCTGCTATGGTGGGGATGCCTAGCGGTCTTTTCTCTTCACTACCGGGTTTGGGTATCCATACCCGGCGTAAAGGTTTGCCTTTTAGCTTCAGGTTCAGGGTCTTGACCAGTTCAATTCGTTCCGTCTGTGTTAGTGCAGTCTTCCCGTCTATCCCTGCTGTCCTTTTCCCTTTGTTGTCCTGAGTAACCCTTCTTACAGCGAGACATTTGGCTGACCAGGAATTCACCAGAAGTCTTTGGAGCTTGTGGGCTGTCCTGACATCGCCACGGCTGGAGGCTTGGTAAATGCGCTTTTGGAGCTTGAAAACCCGCTTTTCCATGTCTTTCCACGGAAGAGTTTTCCATTCATCCATCGGTATTGCTACCGTGTCCATGACTTGTGTACTCCTAGTCGTACCTTTACCTTCCATATCACCGTGCTCGCGTCAGCTTATCCGTTAGCTTTCCCAACGGCTTTGGCTTTTCGAGCAATCCTTCCGATGCCAAACATGCGGCTGACTACCTTCTCCCTTGCGGGAGAGTTTGGCATCGTTTACCCCGTTCCTAACGTTCGTTTTGCGTAGCTGTAGAGCCGCACTCTTCTCCGGGTTTTGTTGGGAGTGAGCACTGGTCTTTTCTAAGGAAGCCAGTCCCCTAGCCTTGCCTTTTGGCCCAGCCTGCTAGTCCGCGTAGGCTGTTGATCCTAACGAAGACTTTGTGCGTTCGCTTTCGCTGCTCATGGCTACCTGCTCGCGGGAGATTCCCGGTCGGACTCCGAGTGACCCGCTTTCTACCCCGCTTCACCTATTGATAGTCATTCGCAAAAGTGGGGGTAGTGCATTTCCTCGCTCACTTGAGGGTTGGGGATTGTTGCCGCACCCAACA
>JACCSL010000695.1 GCA_013812995.1 Ardenticatenales bacterium
ATGAGAACTACCGCGACGTGGCGATGACCTGGTTCTGGTCGCGCATGTTCAAGCGGACCCCCAGCCTCATCTACCCCGATGGCGGCTTCCAGACTATCACTGACGCCCTGGTGCGTGCCACGACGGCGCAGGGCGTCACGATTCACCTCAGCACGCCCGTTCAGACGCTCCGGCAGGTGGAGGGTAGCTGGGAGGTAGCCAGCGCGCAGGGCACGCAGCGCTTCGACCGCGTGATTGCCACCGTGTCGCCGGGGCTCATGGCAAAGCTCGTCCCGCAACTTGCGGGGAACTACCTGGCCTCGCTCAAGGCGCTCAAGAGCATGGGCGCGGTGGTCATGACCGTCTCACTCACGCGCAAGCTGACGGAGCGGAGCTACTGGCTCAACCTGAACAAGCAGGACTACCCCATGCTCTCGCTCGTCGAGCACACCAACATGGTGGACGCGCGGCACTATGGCGGCGATCACCTCATCTACATGGGCGATTACCTGCCGAGCGATCATCCCTACCTCTCCTATGATGCGGAGCAACTCTTCGAGCTCTATGAGCCGGTCCTGAAGACGTTCAACCCGGCCTATGAGCGCAGTTGGGTCCGCCAGAAGTGGATCTTCAGTACGACCTACGCGCAGCCCGTTCCACCCCTGCACTACGCCAAATCGATTCCGCCGCTCAAGACGCCCCTGCCGGGCCTCTACTTCGCCTCAATGAGCCAGGTTTATCCCTGGGATCGCGGGACGAACTACGCGGTGGAGATGGGCCGCCGGGTGGCGAAGGAGTTGTTGGGAGAAACGGTGAATGGGGTTGCAATGGCTCGACAAGCAGCGGTTACGAGATAGCAGCAAGGGCGTAAAACGTAAAATGTAACTGCTTCTGACGGAATTTGTGGTGGAGTCATGGCTCTGCGTGGCGGCCCTCTCCCCGGCCTTCGGCCGCCCCTCTCCCGATTTCGGGCGAGGGGACACGGAGCGAAGCGACGTGGGGGTGAGGGCTCGCATGGCACGCTTCCCGATCTTCCATACCACAAATTCCGTCAGAAGCAGAAACGTAAAACGCAATGTCTTGCTTGAGATGTCGTTTTACGTTTTACGCATTACGTTTTACGTTTTATCGACTAAAGAAGGAGTTTCTTATGAAAATTGTCGTAATTGGAACAGGCTTTGTGGGTCTGACCCACGCGGCGGTCTCCTCGGAGTACGGCCACGAGGTGTATGGCTATGACATCGACGAGGTGCGCATCGCCGCCTACAGCTCTGGTAAGCGCGAGGCAGTCGAGCGGTACGTCAACGAGCCGGGGCTGGTGGACGTCATGGACGAGACGCTCGGCCAGTATCTCTTCTTCACCACCGATCTGCTCTCTATTCTGGAGGGGACCGACGCGATCTTCCTCTGCACCGCTACGCCGCCCAACCGCGACGGCTCGACGGACATGACCTACTACAAGAACGCCGTGCGCTACCTGGGCCAACTCCTGGCACAGCGCAAGGACAAGAAGCGCGTTGTCATCGTTAACAAGAGCACGGTGCCCATTGGCACGGCGCGGATGCTCCAGGAGATGCTCAACGAGGCGGACGTCGAGAACTTCGGCGTGGCCTCCAACCCGGAGTTCCTCCCGGAGGGCAACGCGGTCGAGGCATCGCGCAAGCCGGACCGCGTGGTGGTCGGGGCCGACACACCCGCCGACTTCGCCATCCTGCGCCGCGTCTACCCGCAGTTCGTGAACCATGTTCGCATCCGCTACATCGAGACCACACCGGAAACCGCTGAGGCGATCAAGTATGTGGCGAACACGCTGCTGCTCACCTATATCTCTTTCTGGAATGGCGTGGGTGCGCGGCTGGGTGAAACGCTGCCGAACGTGCGCATGGAAGACCTCAAGCTCGGCGTGACTGCCGATGACCGTATCAGCACCTGGGGCTCCTACGTCAGCAATGGGGCCGGGGGAAGCTGCTTCGGCAAAGATATTCAGTCGTTGATCTACCAGTTGAACCGCGCGGGCGGCTCCACGGACCTGCTCCAGTCGGTCTATCGCATCAACGAGTACCAGAAAACCTATCTCATCGACCGCGCCATCCATGAGGCGGGCTTCAACTTCAACCACAAGACGGTGGCGCTGCTCGGCCTCTCCTTCAAGAAGCGGACCAACGACATGCGCGACTCGTCGGCGCTCAAGGTGGTGGAGGCGCTGCTCGCGCGCGGTGTCAAGGAGATTCGCGCCTACGACCCGCTCGCGAACGAGGAGGCGAAGCACTGGTTCGACCCTGCCAAGAATCACCTCTTCGAGCGCATCAGCTACCACGAGTCGTCGCGGGAGGCGCTGCGCGGCAGCGACGCGCTCTTCATCTCGACGGACTGGGAGGAATTCCGGGGACTCTCACACATTCTTGAGACAACCGTCAAGCCGCCCTACCTCGTCATCGACGGGCGGCGCATGATCCCCGACTACGACAGCCTGGTAGAGCAAGGCTACGAGTACATCGCCGTGGGCAGCGCCGCGCTGAAGCCAGCGGAGCCAAAGCTCGTCGAAGCCCCGAGTGTGACTGAGCCCAACTCAGTCGCGTAAGCGATGCGTCGGCTTGCACCGACGCGGGTGCCCTCTGGGCGCGAAGGCCAAAAAGAGGTGACTGTTGCAGATGAACCAAATAATATGACAAACAATGTAGCTGCTAGGCGGCCCTCACCCCCGGCCTGCGGCCGCCCCCTCTCCCGACGTCAGGAGAGGGGGAAAGCGCGTATCCGTGCCCCTCTCCCAGAATTGGGAGAGGGGACACTGAGCGAAGCGAAGTGGGGGTGAGGGCCGCACGCGGCGATGGTCTGTTTGATTGATTCATTTGCAATAGTCGCCTCCAAATCGTCGCGCTCCACATGGAACCATGCGGGGCGCTTTTGATTCCAGGGAGGTAAAAGATGCGTGATGATAAGCGGAATCTTTATGTCTACCACAAAGGCGAGTATGTAGGTTGGGTCGATGATTGCAGAAACGATATGTGGTACATGGAGGGCAAGTGGTGTCCAGCAGATACCGTCGCAGCCGCCAATTTCACTAACCTCATGGTAGCGCAGGAGTGGGAGCAAAACTTCAAGCAGGGAGAGGGCGAGCTGGTTCTCTATTCTGAGGAGGAAGAAGGTAAGCAGCTTGATGGACTGGCGATGGGGCTTGTAGGCAGTTTGCTCATTGTGAGAATGCTTCTCCCAGAAACCGCAGAGATCATCCGACAGCGCAAGTAAAGATATATGAAACGCCTCTTCGTTGCTGACGAGTCCCTTGTCAAAGCGGTTGTTTGCGCCCACAATTCAGCGCAGTTACGGTAGCTAACAATCTACAGGAGAGCACATGGAAGCGAACGGGGCGAGCCGCAGTGACATTCAACGCACGACGCTGGACAATGGGCTGACCGTGCTGACGCGGGAGATGCACCACGCCCCCGTAACCACCTTCTGGCTCTGGTACCGCGTGGGCAGCCGGAACGAGATTCCTGGCGTCACCGGCATCTCGCACTGGGTTGAGCACATGATGTTCAAGGGGACGGAGCGTTTCCCCAAGGGAACCATCGACCGCGCGCTGTCCCGGCTGGGCGGCTCCTTCAACGCCATGACCTCGCTGGATTTCACCGCCTACTATGCCACGCTGCCCGCCGACAAGATCGACCTGGCGCTTGAGATCGAGGCGGACCGCATGAGCCACGCCGCCTTTGATCCCAGCGAGACCGAGGCGGAGCGCACCGTTATTCTCTCCGAGCTACACATGTACGAGAACTCCCCCGGTTTCCGGCTGGCGCAGGAGGTCACGGCGGCAGCCTTCCAGCTTCATCCCTACCACCACGAGACCATCGGCTGGGAGAGCGACCTGCTCGCCATGACGCGGGACGATCTCTACCGCCACTATCGCACCTACTACACCCCGAACAACGCCATCGCCGTCGCCGTCGGCGACTTCCGTACGGAGGAGATGGTCGAGCGCCTCGCGACGCTGTACGGAGGCATCCCGATGGGACCACCCGTGCCTGCCGTGCGCTTCACCGAGCCGAGGCAGCGCGGTGAGCGGCGCGTGACCGCCCATGGCACCGAGCCTACCCCGCTGCTCACCTACGCCTACAAGGCCCCCGCTGCGACAGACCCCGATTTCTGGGCACTCACTGTGCTAGACACCATTTTAGGTGGCCCCAAGAGTGGAAGCTTTGGCGGAAGCGGCAGCAGCCGCACCTGCCGCCTCTACCGCCGCTTGGTGGATGGCGCGCTGGCCGTGGGCGTCGGCTCCAGCCTGCTCGCCACGATTGACCCCTATCTCTACTCCATCAGCGTGACGGCCCTTCCTACCTCCACACGCGAAGAAATCGAGCGGGTACTGGAGGAAGAGATTGTCCGCCTTCAGCAGGAGCCTCTGAGCGAGGAGGAGCTGCGGCGTGCCAGGAAACAGACGCGCGCCCGCTTTGCAATGGGCATGGAGAGCATGTCCAGCCAGGGACGCTGGCTCGGCTTCTCGACCATTGTTGCCACCATTAACTGGTTCGACGGTTACCTGGATTCCATCGACGCGGTCACCGCCGAGCAGGTCCAGGCAGTGGCCCAACGCTACCTGCTGCCCACGCGCCGCACCGTGGGATGGTACATTCCGACATAAGACGTTTTACGTTTTACTTTCTCACTACGGAGACCCCACGCATGCCCGATTTGCCCCAGAGAGAACAAAATAGTGACATGCAGCGCCACTCGTTGCCCAGTGCGGAGAACGTGACCCTGCGGCGGCTGGACAATGGCATCCTGCTGGCCGCGCGCGAGAACTTTACCAGCCCGGCGGTGGTTCTGGGCGGGCTGCTCCAGGTGGGCTCAATGGATGAGCCCGATGACAAAACGGGGCTGGCGAACATGACGGCGGCCCTGCTCTCGCGCGGCACCCAGGCGATGGACTATGATGCTCTGAACGAGGTCATTGAGGGGGTCGGGGCGAGTGTGAGCATCTATGGTCGCACGCACACGACGGCGGCCTCCACCAAGAGTCTCGTTGAGGATTTCCCCATCATCCTGACACAGATGGTGGAGATGCTTCGTTACCCCACCTTCCCGGCCGATCATCTGGAGCGCATCCGGGCGCAGCGCATTACCTCCCTGCACGAGCGCATGACCAACACGCGGTCCGTGGCGGAAATGCTCTTTTACGAGAGCGCCTATCCCCTGGGCCATCCCTACCATCGCGATGCCAGTGGCACCCCGGAGAGCATCGCGGCCCTCACCAGGGACGAGTTGATCGAGTTTCATCGCGCGCACTATGGCCCGGACGGCGCGATCTTCGTGGTGGTGGGCGCGGTGGCCGCTGAGGAGGCGCTGGACCTCCTGGAAGCAGCCCTGGGAAGTTGGGCTCCCTTGCCGGAACCGCCCATCAGCCGGGTCGTGGCCCCCGTGGCGTGGCCCGAGCAGCCCATCAGCAAGTTCCACGCGATGCCCGGCAAAACGCAGAGCGACCTGGTCTATGGCCTGCCCACGATTCCACGCAACGACCCGGATTATATGGCCCTCCAGATGGCGAATCTGGTGCTTGGTGTCTTTGGCATGATGGGACGCATCGGAAAAGTGGTGCGGGACGAGCAGGGGCTCGCCTACTACGCGCGCAGCGGCATCGATGCCACCCTGGGACCCAGCGCGTGGACCGCCAGCGCGGGCGTCAGCCCGGACAAGGTCGAGCAGGCGCTCCAGGCGATCAAGACAGAGTGGGTTCGCATGGGAAGCGAGCTGGTGCCGGAGGAGGAGTTGAACGACAGCAAGGCGCTGATGAGTGGCTCCCTTCCGCTCCGCCTGGAGACCAACGAGGGCGTGGCGCGCACCCTGCTGGATATTCTCTACTACGACCTGGGACTTGATTATCTCCTCACCTATCGCGAGCGGGTCGCGGCCATTAGCCCCGAAGAGGTGCGCCGCGTCAGCCAGCACTACTTTGACCCGGCCCATGCGATACTGGCCGTGGCAGGACCCTAGGAGGCACTATGCTAGCGTGCGGCGTCGATTTCATCGCCATCGAGCGGATCGAGGCAGCCAGGGAGCGCTTCGGCGTTCGCTTTCTGGACCGTATCTTCACGCCCGCCGAGCAGGCCCATTGCGCGGGCCGCCCTCACTCACTGGCAGTGCGCTGGGCCGCCAAGGAGGCCGTGGGCAAGGCGCTCGGCTGCGGGATCGGCGATGTGAGATGGCAGGAGATCGAAGTGCTGACTGACGCGCGCGGGGCACCTACCCTGCGGCTCTATGGGGCTGCCGCGCGGCTGGCCTCGGAGCGGGACCTGCATCAGTGGGCGGTTAGCCTCACCCACGATAACGGACAGGCCCTGGCCTTTGTCGTGGCGATGGGCTGACCATGCGGGAGCGTATCGGAGGGGTTGCGTTCGACCAACTGATCGACGAGGTAAGTGATCTCATTTTCGTGCTGGGGCCTGGCTTCAGAATCTGCTATCTGAACCAGGCCGTGGAACGCACTCTCGGTTGGTCTGCAAAGGAATTATTGGGGAAGAGGGGACTGCGGCTCGTACTTCCCGAGGATCGACCGACTTTCCGCCAGAGCCTGCGCGAGCGACCTCTCGCGCCCGAACTCTCTGTGCAGTTGCGGGTTCGGATACGCTCGGGCGACTATCGCCTGCTGCGGCTGCGGGCCTCGCTCTCGTGGGAGGAAGACGGACGCTTCCAGCAGGCGCGAGTCATCGCGCAGGATGTGACGGAGCAGGTGGCGCTACGCCATGCCCACAGCAGCCGCGCGACCCACTTCAGCGCGCTCATGGACCTTTTCCAGCAGGAGGTGGTAGATGCCCCACCCATGCACCTGCTTCAGAGCCTGTTGGACCTGGCCATCGAGACCATCCCCGATGCGCAGCGCGGTACCATTCTCCTACGTGGCCCCAGCGGCTTTCGCTTTGTTGCCTCTGTGGGTTGGCCCCTGGAGGTGCTCCAGCGCCTCGACATGCCCCTGGATGATGAGCACAACGAGTTGCTGCGCCGCAGCGGCATCAAGGTCATTCGCCTCGCCTACGACCCCCAGCAACTCCTCGATCTGGGGGAGCCTACCGAACTCATCGAGCAGCTTCGTGCTATCGGCACCTACGATATCAGGGTCTCGCTGCGCGCCCCCATCCTGCTGGAGGGCGAGTTGTATGGGTACTTCAACCTGGACAACATGGATCGCCCCGCCGCCTTTGATGACCTGGCACAGGAAGCCCTGATTCTCTTTGCAGGACAGGCAGCGGTAAGCCTGAAATACCAGCAGATGCTGGACCAACTGGCGAGTGCCAGCAAGGAGAGCCGCCGTCAGGCCACCCGCCAGAGCCTGATTGCCCGCATTGCCACGATTATCAACTCCACACTTGATCTGGAGGACGTGTTCGCGACCTCGCTTGCTCTCATCAGCGAGGCCATCGATGTGCAGAAGGCGGGCATCGTGCTCTTCGATTGGAAGCGCCGGGTGGGTAGCCTGGTGGCGCAGTGG
>JACCSL010000710.1 GCA_013812995.1 Ardenticatenales bacterium
AGATTGGCATGCAGGTGGGGCAGGGGCTCATCAGCCCCGCGCAGATCGACGTGAACAAGGTTCCATCCGGTTAAGAGGAGCAAGGTAGTAGACATTTTTGGTCGTCATCGCGATAAGAAAAAGGAGATTGCTCATGGTACGTGTCCAAGCGCCCTTTACCCCGCCGGACCAGCCCCTTGGCTTTGAGGAGCCCCTGGTAGATTTCGAGCTAGCCACACTGGATGGGCAGCTCTATCCGGTGAGGGAGCATCTGAAGGACGTGCTGGTTATCTGCTTCTGGTCGGCGGAGTGCCCGGTGGTGAAGAAGTACGATCCCTACTTCAACGGCTTTGCGAAGAGCTATGGGGCGAAGGGTGTAACTTTTCTGGGGATTGATTCCAACGTCTACGACGACGAGGACGATATATGGCGCGCGATAGAAGAGCGCCACATTGCCTTTCCCATCCTGCGCGACCAGGGCAATGTCATTGCGGATTACTTCGGGGCGGTGACGACGCCACACATTTACATTTTTGATCGCACAGGGCGACTGCGCTACCGGGGTGGGGTGGACGACACCAGCTTCAAGCAGAAGGAAGCAACCGTAAATTACCTCGAAGAAGCGGTGGATGCGCTGCTGCTTGGCAACGAGGCGCATCGCCGGGAGAGCGAGCCCTTTGGCTGCACCATCAACCGCGCCTGGGCTGAGTAAAAACGGTGAGGGCCACCGCGCAGAGCCATGACTCAACCACATATTCCAGCAGAACCAGGTACGTTTTACGTTTTAGTTACAACTTCTCGGCCACACCGCCACATAGCCATCCGGAAGAGTTGAAGATGTGGGCTGAACGGCGTTGTGCGTGATGAGGGTACCATTGGTGAGTGTTCCGACGAGGGCTGCGACCCCATTGCGGGTGCTTACCCCGGTGAGGGGCGAGCCGCCCGCCCCCTCGGAGCCAGCGAGCGGCGTCCAGATGAGGCGCTGGCGGAAATCCGGCTGCACGATGAGCAGGAACCCCTCGCCCAGCGCGTAAGGGCCAACCGTGACACCCGCCACCTGTCGGCTGTCGCGGTTCTCGATGCTCAATGTGGTATCTCCCACAAGGTAAACGCGTCCAGTTTCGTCGGCCATGATAGCGAGCGGCTTGATGGTATTCCCACGCCCCGTGCTGAGCCGTGCCAGCAGAAACTGCCCCTTCTCTAGTTCCCCCGTCCCCGGATGGTAGCGGCCGTACCAAGTAATCGTGGCGGAGTTGTTGTAGGGATCATTGTAGCGATCCGTGCGCACCCATTCCTGGCTTCCCAGGGCTCGGTCAATCGCCTGGGGGTCGCGCGTGTAGATCGCATTGCTCCCATCGCTCCGGCCCGCAAAATAGAGTTGTCCATCCCGACCCATCGCCACGCGTAGGCCGCGCGTATCCGCACCGAGATTCTCTGCCTGGACAGCAGTCGCAGAGAAGTCATAGCTCGTCCAGCGGCTAGCTCCGGTGTAAGACCATGCTTTGAGGAATGCTACCTGAAGGTTGATGGTCTTCTGGCTGTAACCCGTGGCAATAACCGTTTGGCTGGCGGCGTCTATGGCAATGTCACTCTGCGCATTCCCGCCGATGGGCCACTGGCCGAGCAGCGTTCCGGCACGGTCATAGGTATAGCCCTTGCCCGCCACGAGGACGGCGACGGTGCCATCCTCGGCAATCGTGCAGCGAGCCCCATTGCCAGGGGCCCGGCTCCACACCACGCGGCTTGCCTGGCTATCGAGCAGCGCCACCCCGAAATCCCCGCAGACCGCCAGCTCGCCACGCTGGTTTATCTCCAGGTCATTGACCACACTGCCCATGCGCGTGAGCGAGAGCACCCTCTGCCCTGTCGCGTCCAGGCGCAGCACGATGCCATCGCCGCCTCCAAGCAACTCTCCGGGCGCACCACCGCTGGGCACATAGCCTGGCATTGCCCCGCCCACGAGCACGCTGCCATCCGCTGCCACATCCACGCTGGTCAGGCGCTCCGCCCCTTGTCCGCCCAGATAGCTTCCGGCCAGGAGGGCGAGATGGTTGCTCGGTGGTGGGACCTCACAGGCACGATGGACGAGCGGCATATAGAGCGTCTGCGCCCCCTGCGAGAGGCCAGTCGGGGACAAATTCAGAAACGCCAGCCCACCCAGAAGAAGCGCGAGAAATGAAAGCACCCTGCTTCCCACCCCTCGCTCAACCCTCGCTTGCCATCTATCTGATAGCTGCTCGCTGACGGCTGACGGCTGCTCGCTCACACGCTATGGCTCCAGCCGAATATCGATGCTGGAGAGATGGACGGTGCCATCGAACGCGGCGCTGGGATCACGCACCACGAGGCGTGCCGGACCGCCCTGGGCCAGCCTGTAGGGCACTTCCACGGCGAAGGGGCCGGGTTGACCCATCTCGCTGGAGTTGACCGTGATGGGCAGTCGGGCGAGCGTATTTCCATTGACATCAACCAGGTCCACCATCAACGACTGCTCGAAGCTGGCCCGCGCGACCCCCTCCACGCGCACGACACCGCCCTGCACCGTCTCGCCGGGGCGCGGGCTGAAGATCGTGATGTCCTCCCGCCGGGGCTGCGCGGGCAAAATCTCCGCCGCACCGCTTGCCGCCAGCCGCACCACAATCGAGGAAAGATGCGTCAGACCGCCATCTCGGGGGCTCGCGGCAAAAATCTGAAGAAAGGCGTTTTCCTCCCCCGCGATGGTAAAGGGAATATCGACTGTGAAGGGGCCGCGCTGCCCCAGCTCGGACTGAATCGTGGTGGGAACCAGCGCCAGTTCCACGCCATCCGCGTTGACGAGCCGCGCCACCAGCGTCTGCTCGAACGTGGAATCGGCCATGCCCTCAACATGGAGCGGGCTGGTCACACGAGAGCCAGGGCCAGGCACCTGGATGAGAATCGCCTCCTCGGGCGGCGTGGGAAGCCCGGTGGGGTCAACCTCGCCCTCCGTGCCCGTTATACCCTCCGTGGCCGTTGGCTCGCTGGGAGGCAGTGTCGCCTCCGGCACTGCCTCCGTCGCGACCTGCTCCGGGAGGGCCGTCGCCGTGCCCGGAGGCTGCGTCGCGGGGGACACGGGTGGCTGCGTTGCCACACTCTCCGTCGGACCCTGCTGCCCGCACGCTACCAGCAAAACAACAGCTATCAGCAAAGCACCAAATCGCTCCCTCATACGCTCTCCTCCATTACCAGGTATAACAAGCACCAAGCCTGCCTCTCCAGAAAAATGTACCGTTCACTTTTGCCTTTCCCCTTTTAGGGGCCTACTTGGTGCCCTTTGACTTTCCGTTCCGTTCCGTCCTACGGCAACTCCTTTCGCAACTCGAGAATAATCTCTCGCCACTCCTCCAACTGGGAGGCCATCGGGGTGCCCTTGAGGGTGAGTGTGATGGGCACATCCAGTTTAATAGGAACGACGGTATTAATGGGAACGTTCCGCTTGATATGAATAGGCACAGTGATGTCAATCGGGACATCCGTCCGGATCGGGATATCCAGGTTGAACGTGCCCAGCATCCCGAGCTGGAGCGGAACCTTGACATTGGTGTTGATTGGAACCGTCAAATTGATTGGAATATTGAAGGTCTCATCGAAGGGAATCGTGGCATTGACAGGAATTTCCTCATCGATGGGCACCGTCAGTGTAAACTCCTGGGTGCGGACCGTTTCTAGCTGATTGGCGGCATTGTCCAGTGCCAGCCCCGCCGTGAGAGAGGTCGCCGCCAACTGGTTCTGTAGTTGCAGAGCGGTGTAGATCAGGTAGGCATTGCTGGCAAGCGAGGCCAGAACTAGCAACAAGAGGAAAAGCCAGCCGACGCGGGCCCGAGTAGACATAGGTGCTCCTCGTAGAATCATCAGGATGGGACTCATTCTTGTCAACCGCAAGAAGCTTGCCTACAGTGTAGCGCAGGATTGCTCAACCTATTAGCCGTCAAGTACAATTTTGCCCACGATCAACTCTAGTCTGGAAGGCGTCCCTATGTACGATATGAATCGACGCACATTTCTCAAACTGGTGCCTGCGGGAACCCTCGCCGCGCTGCTGAGCGCCTGTGGGCAGGGAGCCAATCAGGCGCTCCCCTCCCCGGAGCCCGCCAGCACGCCCGAGGCTACCTCGCCAGAGTTTGTGGTCCGCCGCTTCCTGGATGCGTGGCACGCGGGAGATTTCGACACGATGTACTCGGTGCTCACTCCCGAAGCACAAGCAGCCATCTCAAGAGAAGATTTTGAGGTGCGCTATCGCGGCGTCCTGGCCGAGGCCACCATCTATGACGTTGTCACCACGCTTGTCGCGGCAGGCCGGCTGAGCGAGCGGGAAGGCGCGGCGGAATTCGACGTGCTCTACCGCACGCGCCTGGTGGGTGACCTCCAGTTCCGCCCGCGCATCAACACCCAGTTGGGCGATGATGGCAATTGGCGCATCGCCTGGACACCAGCCGTGCTCATCCCCGCGCTGGGCGAGCAGAACCGCCTGCGCCTTTTTGCCCGTACCTCCACGCGCGGCATCATCTATGACAGAAATGGCGAGATTCTGGCAACCCAGGGGGCCATCGTCACACTCGGAATCATTCCCGGCGAGATTCAGGACGAGGGAGCGGTCCAGGGGCTCATCAGCGAGCTCAGCGGGATGCCGCCGGGCGAAATCGCTGAAAAATACGCGGGCCAGCCCGCCGAGTGGTTTATTCCCATCGCAGATATTCCCTTTGAACGGTCACAGGCCAACTATGAGCGCCTGATTAGCACACCGGGCATCTCGCTGCGCGAGCGGGCCGTGCGCGCCTACCCACAGGGCGAGAGCGCTGCCCATATCATTGGCTTTGTGGGCAAGGTCAATGCCGACGAGCTTACGGCGCTGGGCGAGCGCGGCTACGAGGAGACAGACTTCGTTGGTAAGCAGGGAATCGAGGCGTGGGGCGAGGAGATTCTGGCGGGCAAAAAGGGCGGGCGGCTGGCGATCCTCTCCCCCGAGGGCAACGAGGTCGAGACGCTGGCCGATGTCCCCGCGGTGCAGAGCCGCTCCCTGCACCTGACCCTCGACGCGAAGCTTCAGCGCGCGGCCGAGGCAGCGTTAGAGCGCCGCAAGGGATCCGTTGTTGCGGTGGACGTAGCGACGGGCCAGGTTCTGGCAATGGCGTCCTGGCCCGCGTTCGACCCCAACATCATGGCCGATGAGCAGGCCAACGAACAGCGCGCGGCGCTCGCCAGCTCGCCTGAGCAGCCGCTCGTGAACCGCGCCACGCAGGGAGCCTATCCCAGTGGCTCGCTCTTCAAGGTCATTACGATGGCGGCGGGCATGGAGAAGGCCGGGCTGCCCCGCACAGACCCTCATTTCTGTCCCGGCGTGTGGACCGGCTTTGGCTTCCCCATGCGCTGCTGGAAGTCGAGCGGTCACGGGAATATCGACCTGTTCCACGGACTGGAACAATCCTGCAACGTGGTCTTCTTCGAGACGGGTGTCAAGCTCTACGAGGCGGGCAATACTGCCCTTCAAGATATGGCAGCGCAGTTTGGGGTTGGGGCTCCGACAGGGGTCGAGGTGGATGAGACGCCTGGTCTGCTCCCCACCCCCGAGTGGAAGCAGACGGTGATGAACGACACCTGGGTGCCAGGCGATACCGTGAACCTCTCGATTGGGCAGGGTTTTCTCCAGACCACCCCGGCGCAGATGGCCCGCATGGCGCTGACCGTGGCGACGGGCGGCGTGGTCCGCGAGTTGACGTTGGTGCGCGAGGCCACAGACCCCACGGGTGTGGCGCAGCCCGAGCAGTTCCAGAAGGGTGAGCCACCGCGCATCACCCTGCGCGCAGAAACGCTCAGTGCGGTGCAGGGCGCGATGCGAGCCGTCGCAGTGCCGCCGTTGGGTACGGCGAGTGGGGTGTTTGGCAACTTCCCCATCCCCATCGCGGGTAAGACCGGCACAGCGGAGACGACGCCGGGCCAGCCCACCCACGCCTGGTTCACGGGCTATGCACCCTTCGATCAGCCCCAGATCGCTTTCCTGGGGATGCTGGAGTTCGGGGGCGAGGGCTCCGGGGCCGCCGCGCCGATGATTCGGAAGGTGCTGGAACAATATTTCGGGGTGGTCGGGTAGGGAGCCAGGCACAAGCCATTTTGTGAGCAACGATGAAAAGATAAGTGCCCGCCCGAGTGATTGACAGCCTCTGGAAATGTGTGTTGTAATACGCGTCGTCGGGAAAACTTGCAGGAGCATTGTCTATCCATCCACTTAAGGAACCCTATTTTTATGAAGCCCAACAGCATCAAAGTATTGTTCTATCTTCTGCTGCTCACAGTAATCGGCGGCCTGCTGATATCTTGTGGCAATCAGGCTCCCTCTGTTGAGGAGCAATCTCCCCAAACTACAGAGGCCACCGATGAGGTGGTAGAACTGCGGCTGTGGACTCATTCCAATTCCTCCTTCGTCGCAGCAAATGAAGAGCTTATTCAGCGCTTTGAAGCGGAGCACCCGAACGTCAAGATCAAGCTAGAGACCTTTGACTACGACATATTCATTCAGACCCTCCAGACCTCCATGCCGGCTGGCACAGAGGCTGATATCATCGAGATGTTTGGCAGTTGGGTTTGTACCTATGCAGACGGGGGTCGCCTGGCTCCGATGCCCGAGCAGGTCGCGACCCTGGCAGAAGCCCAAAACGCCTTTTTTGCTGCACCCCTTGAGGGTTACCACTGCGGCGATCAACTCTATGGCTTACCTCACGAGTTCAACATCGAGTATGGGGGCGTTCTCGTGAACCCGGCGTTGTTCGAGGCGGCCGGGGTCGCCTACCCTCCAACCTGGGGAGAGGACAAGGATCAATTCGTAGCCGATGCCGCAAAGCTAAGCCAGTTTGAGAGCGATACGATGACGGCGACGGGCTTCCACTTTATAAATGGTGATGGGCTGCCGTTCCTTCTCCTGGCGGGTATTTTGCAGGAGGGTGGGGAGTACTGGAAGCCAGATGGTAGCGGGCTACAGCTCAACACACCCGAGGCCCAGAAGACCCTAACGTGGATGAAGTCGCTGGTGAGTGAACACAAGGTGATAGATCCCTTCCTCTTCAATCAGGAAAACAATTCGGTTGTAGAGGCATTTTTTAGTAACCGAGCCGCCGTCGCGCTTGTTGGGCCCTGGGCCGCTGCAACCGGGAAGACCGACTTTCCGGAGATCGAGTTTGACTATGTAGCCATGCCACACATGGGATCAACGCCTGCCTTTGTTGCAGACTCTGGGTGGGGCAAGGTCGTTTCGGTCAACAGCAAACATCAAGAACTCGCCTGGGAATTTGTAAAGTTTGTGACGATGAATCAAGAGCACGCACGCACCTGGAATATAAAGACTGCCACCGTTCCAGCATTGCAGAGCATTGCGGAAGACCCGACCCTTCCCGAGGAGCTGCCCTGGATCCAAGCGGTTCTGCCTATTCTGCCTCATGGGCGGTACGTTGGCCCTCTGCCAGATCGGAATCTCTTCTGGGGGGAGATCGCCTACCCACACATCCTGGCGGTTCTACAGGATCAGGAAACAGTGGAGGACGCATTGATAGCGATGGAAGAGGAAGTGAACGAGACCTTTGAGGCAAGGTAGCAGCACTCCTTTACACCAATTGGCCCCCCCTCTCCTTTACTGACTGGAAAGCAGACACTCATGAGCAGTCTTGAAAGGACTATCACCCCTCCTCGTCGTTGGTGGAAAGTCTTCGGCAAGCGCGGCGGGAGGAGCTATTTTGTCCTCACCGCCTTGCTACCTCTCCTGAGCTATATGCTCCTCTGGGAGGTGCTGCCCATCATCTGGACCTTGTGCCTTTCCTTCTTCGACTATTCGCCGAGCAGGAGTGGAGGGGTAATTTTGGGGTTTGGGGGGACCAATCCTTATATCGGTCTGGAGCACTTCCGGAGGATGATGGGCAACTCGCTACAGGCCCAGCTCTTCCGCACCAGCCTGATAAACACCTTGATGTTTGCCTTCATCGCCGTGCCCTTGAATCTGCTGATAACGATTCCGTTGGCCGTGGCCATCGAGTCCGTCCACGAGCGATTCAAGGGCTTCTTTCGCTTCATCTACTTCCTGCCCACTGTGACCACTTCCGTGGCGGTGGCAGCCATGTGGAAATACCTGTACCACCCCCAACAGGGACTCTTCAATATTATCCTGAAGGGGGTGGGGCTTCAACCCGTCATCTGGCTGGGTGATCCCCGCGCCACCCTGGGCGGCGTCCCCGTGGCACTTTGGGCTGTTATTCTGGCGAGTGTGTGGCATGATATGGGCTACAACCTCATAATCTTGATTGCTGCTTTACAGGCGATACCAGAGACGTTCAAGGAGGCCGCGCGGATAGATGGTGCCTCAGAGTGGCGGGTGTTCTGGCATATCACCCTCCCCCTGTTGCGTCCTGCCATTGTCTCTGCAAGTACCCTGACGATGATGTATTTCTTTCACGCCTTCGATATCATCCAGATAATGACGGATGGAGGACCCAGCAATCAAACCCAGGTGCTTGTGCTGGACATCTACCAGAATGCCTTTCGTTCTGGACGTATGGGCTGGGCAGGGGCTGAAGCATTCATCCTCTTTCTGATCGTTTTGCTGGTGACGCTCCTCCAACTCCGCCTAGCACGTAAGGAGTGGCATTATGATACCTAGCAGGTATGGTGCGAGCTCTACCCTGAGTTCTATCCGACGCAGGAAGCAGCGTTCCAGTAAACAATCTACCTTCTATCGGCCAGCGCGGTGGCTGCTCTACCTCTGCCTGATCCTCGGCTCGGCGGTAACCTTGCTTCCTTTTGTCTGGATGCTCCTGGCCTCTTTGAAATCTGCCAGTGAAATCCTGCGGATTCCGCCCACGCTGTGGCCTGAAAATCCCACCCTGGCCAGCTATCGAACCATCTTCAGTGATTCTGGATTGGGGCTGTGGCGCTTTTACTTCAACAGCATCTTTGTTGCGGGTTGTTCGACAATTCTGGTTCTCTTTAGTAGTTCATTAGGGGGGTATCTTTTTGCCAAACACCATTTTCCGGGCAAGGATCTGCTATACGGAACTTTCTTGATAAGCATAATGCTCCCTTTTCAGATTATAATGATTCCACGCTATCTCCTCCTGGTGAACTTTCAACTGGTGGACTCTTTATGGGGATTGATCCTGCCCGCTGCGGTGAGTGCTGTCGGGATCGTTCTGATGAGGCAGTACGTTGACGTGATTCCCAATGAAATCCTTGATGCAGCACGTATCGACGGTGCTACGGAGTGGACGATCTACTGGCGCATCGTGTTACCTCAATTGCGCTCTGAACTGGCAACGATTGGTATTCTCTTCTTTATGTTGGGTTGGAATAATTACCTATGGCCTTTGATCGTCATCACGACTCCAGAACGCCGCACCCTGCCGGTTCTCTTTACCTGGTATAGCAATGGGCATAGCAATCGTCTGGATTTGACCATGGCGGTTGGAGTTCTAGTGATTATTCCTATGTTGCTGGTTTACATGGTGGGGCAACGGTGGATCATCCGTGGCATTGCATGGACAGGCTCCAGGTGAGAGCTAAAAGAGGAGCAGCGCGGACGAGGATAGTGTCAGCGACCCACGGGTAAAGCCCGTGGGCTTGTTACGACAAGCCCATGCTGACCACGGTCTAAGCCCGTTGAGGGCTACGTTATCCGGGTCAAGACACCCTGGGGTGCTTGCCAGCCCCAGGCCCT
>JACCSL010000733.1 GCA_013812995.1 Ardenticatenales bacterium
CCCGCTGTCTCCTTTTGAAAGGGTCTGAAAGTTGGGTATGCGGGGAAGATGGTGGTCAGGGACGTGCGCTCACCATCCGCGATGAAGCTGCTCGTCCATTCATCCAGTTGCCGGTTCTGGGTCGCCCAGACGGCCTTCCCCGTATCGGCGTCCAGGGCGTAGAAGAGATTGCTGGGGCGGGGGCGCTGGGCATCAAAACCCGCCGTCGCGCTGCCCCCCAGAAGGAAGAGGAGCCCCACCAGCAGACTCAGGCCAGGAAGCAGACGTGCGTCAGGTGCAAGCAGGGTCGGGTAGAGCAGAATGAGAGTTCCCATCAGTAGCAGGATGAGCCCCACCAGCAGATTCGAGTAGCGTACTCCCAGTGTGATGGAGAGCTGAAGTGCCGTAGGGAAGAGGATCAGCACAGCCGGAAGGCTGAAAAAGGTCAGGAGGATCGTCTGAGAGAGCGTAGGTTGCTCGATGTTTTGCTCACGCTTGATGAACCAGGCGATGGGCAGCAGTGCAAAGAGCAGCGGCCATGTGAAGAGGTAGCTCGCGCCTGGTATCACGATGGCGCTCGTCACCGCCAGAATCAGCCATATCAGCAAGCTACCCAGCGCCAGGGGAAGCAGCCCCACTCTGGACGAGAGCTGGCGATACGCGGTCAGTCCGAACGCTACGGCCAGCAGAAGGAAGGCCACCCGGTAGAGCCCGTTGTTGTAGGTGTCAAGGAAAGTAAATGCGTAGTCGCTGTGGACAAGGGCAACGAGTTGCCAGAGGAGTGTTGCAAGCCCCGCCCCCAACGCAACCACGAGCAGCGAGGCCAGGAAGCCAAGCCCCAGCCCGCGCATGGCTAGCCGCTTCTTCTGGAGGCCCAGCGCGATGATGCCTCCAAATAGAAGCAGGCATAGCAGGGCCAGAGGCAGCGCCCAACTGGCGGGATAGTAAATCAGCAATAGTTGTAGCACGTCAAAGTAGACAGCATTCTCGGCCTGCGTCTGGCTGAGGTCCATGTTGCCAAGATGGCGGCTCAGTTCCAACGCATAGAGACCATGATGCTGGAGGCTGCGCGGATCGACGGAATCGAAGCGATCTAACTGGCTGTGATAGCCGGTGTACCCATCCAGGTAGGAGAAATTGAACCCCGACACCCCCGCGCGCTTGAAGAAGGTAAAGTCTGTCTGAAAGGCGAGCAGCTGGTAAACCTCGAACGAGAGCGAGTTAGCGAAGGGGCGCGAGGCTCCCTGTGCGAACTCCTGAACAAGCCAGCCATTCTCAGGGCTCGTCTCGAACATCATGGACGGCCCCGCTGTGCCTCTGGCATCGAAGTTGAGCACGACCCGCACGCTCTTGGCCCACGGGTGCTCCTCCAGAAACGCCTGTGCGCCAATGGAACCCACCTCCTCTCCATCAGTGAAGAGGACGATGATATCGTTGCGCAGCGCGGGAGCCTCTTGCAGGGCGCGGATCGTTTCCAGAATGGCGGAGATTGCCACCCCATCGTCATTGGCCCCAAAGCTGGTAGGTGCAGTGTCGTAGTGTGCGACAAGGGCGAGTGCCTGGCTCCCCTCACTGCCTTTTAGCCGGGCCATCACATTATTGGCCGTTCCGGCTCCATTTTCTCCCAACCCATTTCCGACCAGGGCTATGGCACTCTGCGTCTCGGTTTCCAGTCCCAGGTCGGTAAGGGTACGAACGAGATACTCGCGCACAGCCACCTGCTCGGGGGAGCCGATGGGGTGAGGAGCCCGGCTGATTGCCTCGGTATGCACCATAGCTCGCCCTGCTGAGAATTGATCGGGGGGAGCACTGCTGGGCAGCGCTGCTGGCGCTTGCAGGCGCAGGACACTCAACAGAATAGCCGCGCCGAGCAGGAGGAGGACAACAATCATGGCTTGCCAGCGCGCGCGGGGGGAAAGTATATCTCCCATAATTTAGATTAAGCCCCTTCCGGGGCGTGCTCCTTTATGTTCAAAGTGTCGGGCAGGTCATCCTCGACGAATCGCAGGCGCGGGTAGCGGTACGCGATAAAGGAGGCAAGTAGAGGAATGAGTCCCAGAATCATGAGCAGGAATGCAATGCCACGTCCTGGCCCCACACCGATGACCTGTCCCACGCTTCCTGCAAGTGGCCCGTTCGCCCTCAGCAGCGGCTCAAAGATGCGGTCCGCCAGTGGACCTGCCAGGAGGTAGGCGGTGGGCAACGTTGAGGCACCCAGGAACGCGCGAATCGCCGCCATGCGCCCCTGAAGGTCTGGCTCGACCCGTTGCATCCAGATAGCCTGGTTACAGCCGCTGATGATTGGCACCCCGAGCAGGGAGATGAAACTACCCACCGCCACCAGGAAAGCAACGGGCCGTGCCCCCATGATAAACAGACTCAGGCTCATGAGGGATCCAAAGAGCAGAACCCCATATACCCGGCGGCGTGGCCCGCCCCACACTGCCATGAGGGCACTCCCAAGTACCGCCCCGGCCCCCCCGGTGGCGAGAACCAACCCCAGAACCTGCTCCGTGGTGAAACTTAGCACGAGGGGAGTAATCAGTACCTGCGACATCGCATAAACGAAGTTGATGGTGGCAAAGTAAGTTAGCAGCGCCAGAAGCCCAGGCCGGGCAAGGATGTAGCGCCACCCGTAGAGCGATTCGTGGCGCAAGGTGCCCTGCCCCGCCGCCCCTGCCGTCGTTCGCGCTGGCTGAGGGATACGCACCAGGAGCAACATCGTGACGGCAAAGAGGAAGGAGAGCAGGTCGAGGGCAATAACCCCTTGTAGGCCAACCGCGCCCAGCAGCGCCCCACCCAGTGCGGGGGCTGCGATCTCCGTAAGGGCATGTGCGCTCTGGACCATGCCGCTGGCCCGCCCCAGATGCTCCTTGGGCACCAGGATCGGGATGCTGGCCGCGTAGGCGGGCCACTGGAAGGCGGAGGCGGCTGCCTGAATCGCCACCGCCACGTAGATGTGCCAGGTGACGAGATGGCCCGTCAGGTAGAAAAATAATAGCCCGAGGGTCGCCAGAGCCGCGATGCTGTCGCTAATCATCATCACCCAGCGCCGATTCCAACGATCTACCAGGGCCCCCGACACAGGCAGAAAGAGCCCTGTGGGCAAAGTGGCGAAGAGGGCGATCAGCGCGAAGCGGGTCACAGAGCCCGTTTCCTGAAACACCCACACACCCAGGGTAAAGCGGGTTAACCCAGTACCGACGAGCGAGATCAACTGGCCCAGCCAGATCAGTGTAAACGTTGACATACCGGAAGGTGCCGCGTGTTCTCTCATGGGGCCACCCACACCTCGCTCAGAACTCCCCCCAGATCCTCTGCGAGGTGCTGAACATGCGGGGGGCGCAACAGGGTAAAGTGGGTTCCGAGGGTCATCCGAACCTCCAACCCCTCTGTCACCCATCGGCTCCACTCGCTATGCGCCTCCTGCGGCCCACCCGTCCGGCGCTCAGCCGCCCGCCAGAGCAGCACTCGTCCCTGATAGGGTTGAGCCTGGTAGTCCAGCATGGCCTGGTAGTTGGCCCTGAAAACCTGAAGGAGGCGCTGAATCTGCTGCCGCGTCAGGTCCGGGGGAAGTTGGTTCTTTTCTATCGCACGCTGGAGCAGTAAATCCAGTTGCTCCTCTTCGCTGTCCGCCTGCGCCTGCACTAGGTCATCCATTGTGAGACCCAGGTCCTGCGCGAAGTAGTAAAGCAGCGCCTGATTCTCCAGAGTGATCGTCGGTTGGTCGGGGGAAGGGAGCATGGCATCAAAGAGTGCCAACAGCGCCACCTGTTCGCCCACCGCCTGGAGTTGACGAGCCATCTCGAAGGCGACGACGCCGCCCATTGACCAGCCGCCCAGCAGGTATGGGCCCTCCGGCTGCCGCTCTCGGATGGCGGCCAGGTAAGTGGTAGCCATCTCCTTGATGGAACGCTGCGGCTCCAGCCCCTCGTTTAACCCCACCGATTGTAGACCATAGACAGGCCAGGTCGGGTCCAGATGGCGCACCAGATCAAGATAGGCCAGGGCCTGCCCCCCACCGGGATGGACGCAGAAGAAGGGCGGCTGACTGCCAGAAGGCCGCAGGC
>JACCSL010000737.1 GCA_013812995.1 Ardenticatenales bacterium
GCCTGCGGCCGCCCCCTCTCCCGACGTCAGGAGAGGGGGAAGACCCTTTCCGTGCCCCTCTCCCGAAATCGGGAGAGGGTGGGTTCCCTCTGGGTATGAGCGAAGCGACGTGGGGGTGAGGGCGCGCATGGCACGCGGCCCCTCGTCCATACCACAAATTCCGTCAGAAGCAGAAACGTAAAACGGCGGTCCTACTCAGAACCACCAAGCGTGGGACATTACGTTTTACGTTTTACGTTTTAAAGCACCCCCTCCTCGCTCAGCCGGGCAATATAGTCCTCCGGGTGGCCCAGCAGCGACCCCCACACCTCGCAGTTGTGCTCCCCCAGCATGGGGGGCGGGCGGCGGTATGTCGGTGGCGTGTGGCTGAGGTGAACCGGGTTTCCCAGCGTCCGCACGAGCCCGGCTGCGGGGTGTTCCAGCTCCACAATCATGCCCCGCGCGATCAACTGCTCGTCGCTCAGAATGCCGGGCACATCGTTGACTGGCCCGGCGGGTACATTGGCCTCGGCCAGGAGAGGGAGCCACGCCCTGGCCGGGCGCTCGCGCAGCCGTCGCGCTACCTCTGGTACCAGTTCGGCCCGGTTCTCGAAGCGCGCCGCGTTGGTGGCAAAGCGCGGGTCGCGCGCCGTGGCCTCATCCAGACCGATGAGAGTGGCGAAGCGAAACCACTGCTCATCCGTGCCAACGGCTACGATGAGCCAGCCATCTGCCGTGGGAAAGCTCTGGTAGGGAACAATCGAGGGGTGGCCGGTGCCCAGCTTCTGCGGCTCCTCGCCCGTGGCGAAGTAGTTCCAGGCCCCGTAGGCCAGCCAGGTTACCTGCGAGTCCAGCAGCGCGACATCGATGAGCTGTCCCTTACCGGTGCGCTGTCGTGCCACGAGGGCGGCCAGGATGCCAATGGCCGTGTAGAGCCCGGTCGTCATGTCGGCCATCGCCGTCGGAAAGCGCGTGGGCGGCGTGCCAGGCTCCCCCGTGAAACTCATCGCCCCGGCCTCGCCCTGCGTCACGATGTCGTAGCCGATGCCACCGACGCGCGGCCCCGTGTGCCCATAGCCGGAGATGGCGGCGTAGATTAATGCGGGCTGCGTCTCGCGCAGCGTGTCCCAGTCCACGCCCGTTCCCGCCAGCTTGTCCAGTGTGGGAACATTCACCACGAAGATATCCGCCGTAGCGACGATCTCGCGGAGGAGCGCCGCGCCGCGCTCGTCCTTCCAATTGAGCGTTACACCGCGCTTGTTGCGGTTGGTGCCCATGAAGTACACACTCTCGCCGCCCAGTGTCGGCGGCACCCAGCGTCGGCTCATATCGCCGCGCCCCGGCGGCTCTACCTTGATGACATCCGCGCCCAGATCGCCGAGCAGCATACAGCAGTATGGCCCTGCCAGCGCCTGGGTCATGTCCACGATTCGGATTCCGTCCAACGATTGTTGCATCACCATCCCAACGTGCCGGGCTCACCCTTGAATGGTCCAACAATATCGCTGGTGATCCAGCCCCCATAGAAGCTCCCAGCCTGACGGCTCACCGGCTCACCATCCACCAAGCAGCTCTCCATCAGGTGCGGGTAGAGGGCAACATAGTTGGCAATCGCCTCAAAGTCGGCGGTCGGCTCAGGGTAGTACCAGGCGGCATTGACCGCTTCCTTGTTCCCAACCACCACCGTGTAGTAGTTTGCTCGCCCCTTCCACTCGCAGAAGGTTGTGTGCGGGGTGGGGCGAAGGACTCCGGGTTGAATATCCTCCAGCGGGATGTAATAGCTGGGAGGGTGGCTTATTTCCAATACACGCCAGGCCCGCTGTGTGTCCGCAATGACGGTCCCGTTGAAGAGCACCTGGATGTGCCGTGATGACGGCTCCGCCCGTGGGGGACGCGGATAGTCCCACACCGATTCCTGACCAGGACCTGGTTCTACTCGCTTTACTTCCATTGCCTCGCTCCAATCTATGGGTAATCCTTTAACACTCCAGCTAAATTTACCTTTTGCCGGTTGCATGTCAACATGGGAGCCCTATCTTTCATTCGGAGAGAGGCCAATGGCTTACGATAACGGACTACATGACTTTATCAAGACGCTGGAGGCGCATGGCGAACTCATGCGCATCAAGGAGAAAGTATCGCCGCACCTGGAGATCACGGAGATCACGGACCGCGTCTCCAAGGAGCCAACGCTGAACAAGGCATTGCTCTTTGAAAACGTCGAGGGCAGCGCCATGCCCGTGCTCATCAATGCGATGGGCTCCAAGAAACGCATCGAGTTAGCGCTGAACGTCGGGGACATCAACGAGCTTGCCACGCGCGTTGGGGAACTCATCAAGCCGCAGATGCCCGCCGGGTTCATGGACAAGGCAAAGAAGGGGATGCAATACCTGGATGTGGTGCGCAGCGTCGCGCCCCGTACCGTGAAGAGTGCGCCCTGTCAGGAAGTGGTTCTCACGGGAAAGGATGCCTCGCTGGATATTCTGCCTGTGCTCACCTGCTGGCCCAACGATGCTGGCCCCTTCATCACTCTGACAACCTTCATCACGCGCGACCCGGAATCGGGTATCCGCAATGTGGGCATGTACCGAGCGCAGGTCTTCGATAATCGCACGCTCGGGGTTCACTGGCAGCGCCACAAGGGTGGCACGGAGCACCAGCGGAGCGCGCAGCGGCTCCAGAAGGAGAAGATTCCGATTGCGCTGGTGCTGGGCGGCGACCCGGCCACCATCTGGAGCGGTTCGGCTCCACTCCCGCCCAACATCGACGAGTTCATGCTGGCGGGCTTTCTGCGCGGGAAGGGGGTGGATGTGGTCCCGTGCAAGAGCATCCCCTTGGAGGTGCCTGCCGAGGCGGAGATTGTCATCGAGGGCTGGCTTGACCCAAATGACCAGCGCATGGAGGGCCCCTTCGGCGACCACACCGGCTACTACTCCATCGCGGACTATTACCCGTCGATGTCAGTCTCGGCGATCACTCATCGGCGCAAGGCGATCTACCCCACGACCATCGTAGGCAAGCCGCCGATGGAAGATGTCTGGATGGGCAAGGCCACCGAGCGGCTATTCCTGCCTCTGATGAGGCTCTTCCTAAGCGAGATTGTGGATGTGAACATGCCCGCCGAGGGCGTTTTCCACAATCTGGTCATCGTCAGCATCAAGAAACGCTACCCCGGTCATGCCCGCAAGGTGATGTATGGCATCTGGGGGCTCGGGCTCATGATGCTCACCAAGTCCATCATCATCGTGGATGAGGATGTCGATGTGCAGGATCTCTCACAGGTCGCCTTCGAGGTGCTGGCGAACTATGATCCGAAGCGCGACGTTGTGATTGTCGAGGGGGCCACGGACGACCTGGATCACGCGGCCCCGGTCAAGAACTACGGGGGCAAGATGGGTATCGATGGCACGCGCAAGGTACGCGGCCTGGACCCCGAGCCCCTCCAGAACTGGCCGGACCAGATCGTGATGAGCCCGGAAATCAGCGCGCTCGTGGACAAGAAGTGGCAGAGCTACGGATTCCCCAAGCTCAAGAAATCCTAACGCGTCAGAACTCCCAGGAGCCGCTCCTCGGTCAAGGGGGTCGTCTCGCCCTTCCAGAGCGGTGCCCCACCCGGCTCCTTGCGGGTATCCCAGTAAATCTCCAGGCCATTGCCGTCGGGGTCGGCGAAGTAAAGCGCCCAGCTGATGTGATGGTCCACGGCGGAAATCGGGATACCCGCCTCTGTCAGGGCATGGTAGGCCAGCGCGAGAGCTTCCTGGTCGGCGACCTCAAAGGCGATATGGTACAGCCCGATACCATAGGGCGGCGGGGCGGGCGCGTGGGGTCCGACCTCCTGGAGGGCAAGCTCGTGATGCATCTCGTTCGTACTCAAAAAGGCAAACTGCGTCCCGACCCGCTCGATGAGATCCAGGCTCAGATAGCGGGTGTAAAACTCGATGGCTCGATCCAGACTTTTAACCTTCAGATGCACATGGCCGAGCTTCGTCTGATACATTCGACGCCTCCTTTGAGATATCTGGGGCCACCTGCTCCCAGGCAGCCATGATGGCTCGATGGCTATCCACCGCGTGAAGAAATTGATCACGCAGAGGCTCGCTTTGGATGCGCGCCGCCTGCGCCTGAAGAATCGTGTGCGCCCGATGCAGGTGGCTCCGGACGTCATCTCGGCGCGTCGCCTCGCCTGCCTGAACCTCATAACACGTCAGATAAAGCTCCAGAGGGTCATCTAGCCCGTCGTCGCCGTGCTCGCCAAGCCAGGTCAGAATCGTCTGTACCCGCGCCAGGGCTTGTGTCGTTTCCCCTTGCCGCAGCGCGACGCGCGCCAGCCCCGCCTCGAACTCCAGCGCGCTCGTAGGCTGCCCGAGGGAGTCGTAGAGCACTCGCCCGCGCTCGTAGACATCGGATGCTTCGGAGAGTTCGTCCAGGCCAAGCAGCGCGCGGGCCAGGTGACCCAGCGCATAACCCTCGTCCTGGCGTGCGCCAATCTCCTGGGCAATGGCGACGGCCTGCGCTGCATACTCCCGCGCCGCCTGATCGTTTCCGAGGCCGTGGGCGCTGGCGCTGAGACCAACCAACCCCACCCCCTCCAGATTGCGGCTGCCAAGCTCCCGTGCCAGGGCGACGGCTTGCTCTGAATAGTCCCGCGCCCTCGCGTAGCTCCCCAGCGCCAGGGCAACTCTGCCCATATTGACCAGACTCTTGGTTTCCGCTGGGCGGTCATCAATTTCCCGGCGAATTGCCAGGCTCTGCTCGTGGTGGGATTGCGCCGCCTCGTAGTCGTGGAGGAGCAGCGCGATGTTGCCCAGGTTGTTCAGGATGGTGGCCTCACCCTGGCGATCTCCGACGAGGTAGTAGAGCGAGAGCGCCTGCTCGAAGTGTGCCTGCGCCCCCGCCTTGTCTCCGCTTGTGACGGTGATGAAGCCGAGCATGTTCAGGCAGCGGGCCTCTCCCAGGTGGTCCCCCTCCGCCCGGTAGATCGCGAGGGCCTGCTG
>JACCSL010000744.1 GCA_013812995.1 Ardenticatenales bacterium
GTTCTTGGGTCCCTGGACACCCTCCGTGCTGTTGTATTGGGAAATCGCGCCGCAGATGACAATGCGGGCCTTGCGCGCGAGCTGCGCCAGAACCATGTCCAGGATCTCGCCGCCAACATTATCGAAATAGACATTGATGCCCGTGGGGCAATGCTCCTTGAGAGCCGCGCGCACATCTTCATTTTTGTAGTCGATGGCAGCGTCAAAGCCGAGCTCCTCGACCAGGTAGCGACATTTCTCCGGGCCGCCCGCGATGCCCACCACCCGACAGCCCTGAAGTTTGGCGATCTGGCCCGCTATCGCCCCAACCGCACCGGCGGCACCCGAAACCACTACGCTCTCCCCCGGGCGCGGCTGGCCGACATCAAGCAGGCCGAAATAAGCACTGAACCCCGTGATACCGAGCGCCCCGAGATAGCGCGGCAGCGGGGCCAACTTTTCATCCACGCGGGTCAAGGATTTGACGTTGGCAATGACATAGTCCTGGACCCCAGTCATGGTGTTTACAAGATCACCCACCGCAAAACTCGGGTCATTCGACGCCATCACCCGCCCGATACCGCCCGCCCGCATGACCTCCCCAAGGGCAACGGGCGCAATATAGGAGCGGCCCTCGTTCATCCAGCCGCGCATGGCGGGGTCCAGCGAGAGGTATAACACGCGGAGCAATACCTCGCCGGGGCCAGGCTCGCCCACGGGCTCCGTGGTGAACTCGAAATCACTGCGCTTGACCATGCCTACGGGTCGGGACTTCAGTCGAAACTGGCGATTCTCAAGTGAACGCATGTTAATTCTCCTTGGGTGAACAGGCTCATACACTACCGTGTTGCGCCAGCATCAGCAAGCGAGTGACAAATCGCAATAGCTCTCCCGCTTGCTTCCACCTTTGGCGCGGCCTCGCTATAGTAACCATGCTTTTTGTGTCACTTTTGCCTTTTGCCTTTTGCCTTTCCGTTATCCAAGAAAGGGTTCCTCATGCACCCGCTGCTACGAAAAATCGAGAAGGGCGGAACCCCGCCCCTGAGCGCCTTCATGGACGCCTTCGACACGCACTTTGACCTGCTGGACCGGCTAGCGAAAACCGCGCAAGACCCTGAGTGGCACGGGGAGGGCAATGTGCTGACGCACACGGGGCGGGTGCTCAACGAGACATACGCAGAGCTTGCCGGGGCCGCCGCGCACCTGGAGCCGTCCCGGCGGCTGGTGCTCGTGCTGGGCGCGTTGCTGCACGACATCGCCAAGCCGCTGGTCACGCGCACGGATTTTGTGGGGGAGCGAGAGCGCCTCATCGCACCGCACCACGCGGACCGTGGTCGCTCCTACCTCGCCTACCCGCTGCTCGACCTGGGCTTGCCGCACGCGCTGGCCTGGCAGCTGCTTGCGTTGGTCGGCCACCATCACGACCCCAAGAAGTTGGTGCTCCACGACAAGCCCATCGCCGCCTACCGCCGCCTCGCGCGCCTAGCCGATCTGAGGCTGCTCTACCATCTCGAACGCGCGGATATGCGTGGTCGCGACGCGCCAGATATCTCCTATCAGCTTGATCTCATTGAGATGTTCCGCCTCTACGCGGAGGAGTTTGGCCTGTGGGGAAACCCCGACCCCTACGCCGAGTGGCGAGACACCATCAATGAGGTGCTGGCGGAGCGGGATGAGGAGACGCAGAGCTACGTGCTGGGGCGTGCCATCCACGAGGCCGAGGCCGGGCTCATTATGACGCCACACGAGGCGATTGCCCGCGCCTACGGCCATCTCAACAGCTTCCCGACGCTCGTGGTGACCTGCGGGCCGAGCGGGTCTGGAAAAAGCAGTTGGATCGAGGCACATCTGCCAGACTACCAGGTGGTCTCGCTCGATGCGCTCCGCGAGACGCTGGTGCGGCGACGCGCAGAGCAATCGCTGAATGGCCGGGTGCGCCAGGCGGCGCGGGAGGCGCTGCGAGAGCACCTGCGCCACGGCGAGCGCGTCGTGTGGGACGCGACGACCTTGCACCGGGATGGACGCGGCGCGGTGCTAAAGCTGGGCTTTGATTATCATGCACATGTGACACTCGTGCTCTTTCATGTGCCCGAGGCCGAGCTTCTGGCACGCAACGAGGCGCGCGCGCACCCCGTACCAGGGGACATCCTACGCCGCCAACTCGACAGCATGGACTTTCCCTATGCCTCCGAGGCGCACCGTCTCCTTGTGGTCAATGCAGAGGGTGTCATCGTCCATAGCGCGGGTGCATGAGTTGTCGGTACTCTCTCCTAATAATGGCGTTCCTTCATCACATCGCTACCGCCGCTCTACCTGAGAGCCATCAGGCGCAACCCAGTTACCGAGTGTCACATACCATGCCTGGGTATCAGGGGACACATTGGTGATCTGGGTAACCGCCTCACTCGCCAGGTCATAGACGAAGAGTTGTTCAACGAGACCATTAGCAGCAGGCGACCCGAGGAAGGCGATTTTTTGCCCATCCGGGGACCAGGTTGCGCCTGTAACTGCACGAGTGATACCCTCAACCTGCCGTAAATCGCTTCCATCGGCCTGGATGAGATAGAGCCCCGTTTCCTCTGAATCCGGCTGGAGCAGCAGCGTTTGCCCATCGGGAGACCATGCCGGGCTGGTAAACCCCTCGGTTTCGGAAGTGACCTGCCGGATTTCCGTTCCATCTGCCTTCATCACATAGAGCGCCATCGTCTCGCTCAGGGTGGAGGTAAAGGCAATCTGCTCTCCATCGGGCGACCAGGCAGGATGGAGATGCGTCATGTCGCTGCCCTGGGTCAGCAACTTTCGGTTGCTCCCCTCCGCATCGATGAGATAAAGGTCGTAGATCGCCTCATTCCTGCGCTCCGCGCTGAAG
>JACCSL010000777.1 GCA_013812995.1 Ardenticatenales bacterium
GATCTAGGCAAGGCAGACACTCCAACACCCACGGTTAAGACGCCTAAGACGCCCGAGACACCGACGCCTGAAGCGCCCAAGACACCCGAGACACCGACGCCCGAAGCGCCCAAGACGCCTGAGACACCGACCAATCAGACGCCGACCAATCAGACGCCGACCACCAAGGTCGACGAGCCGTCGCCCAAGCCCGAGGCGGAAGCTCCCAAGTCGCCTGAGGAGCCGGCACCTCCCAGCATGACACAGCAAGTGGTTGAATACCTTGCTGAAAAATTCAAAATCTGGGATCGAAACGATCTGAGGAAGCAGTTGGGTGCTAAAGTAGATGACGTGCCCACAGAGGAGTTTGCCGGGGAGGTACGCGACTCGTTGAACTACTTCGTGACGAAGTACCCAGACAATCCAGTCGATGCATTCAGCAGCACGTTACGCCAGCGCTATACCAACTCGCTCAAGGATTTCCCTGAGCTAAGTAGTCAGTTTGACGAAATCTTGGCGGCGGGTGGAGACCTCTCCTCCAAGACAGATGAGCTTACCCAAATGATGCACAAGCTAAAAACCCTGGAAGGGCTGGAAAACGCCTCGTCCTTACCGCGTTGGATGACCCGAACGGGTGGCAGAATGCTTGGGGCACATGGCTTCGATGAAATGAGCAATTTGGCGGGGCGTTGGGTGAAGAACACTGGAGCCAGGGTTAGTGGTGCAATGGGCGACCTTGCCGGATGGGCACGTAAGGGGCCGGGGCCGATGCTGAACGATACCCGATTTGGTATGAACGCATTCGCACAGGGTGGAATTCTTCCTCATCATGCAGTGCGCCTGCGCGACTTTGGACAGAAATATGGACTTGATATTGCCTTCCGCAATACCAAACTCAAAACAGCTCTAGGAAACCTGCTCGGCGTGCCGGGGAAACCAGAAAGCTGGGGAATGTTTAAAGGTCTTCCTGGATCAGTCGCCAATATCAAGAGCAACAACTGGGGGCTAGCATATCACGGCGACCCGAGATCTCGCGATATATTCTCACCATTTATCCGCTCAGACTACGACCTGGCCACGATTGCGGGCAAAGCAGATGTGGCGGCAGATGATCTGCCCTCCATTGCGAGCACATCCCTTAAAGTAATGTTGAGTGATACCCAGGCACAAGCTCTGGTACCGTTCCTGGACGCAGCGGTTCGAGGTATACCATCCGGGCTAGACGAAGGGACCTTCAAAGAGTTGATGGTCTGGGCAGGAGGATTTAAACCGACTGATAGAATAGCTGAGGTGGTAGCTAGCGCCCCAGTTTCGGTTCGACAGTTCATGGCAGATTACTATACGGACAAGCCCTTCCAGCAGATATTCCACTCAACTCATATGACCTATCCTGGCAATCTAAAGGACCTTCCAACGCCCAGTCAACTAACGGTCCTCATGCCTGATGGCTCCTCCGTTGCCATGAGCGGCCGAGATGCCTATGACTATATCACCAGCCTACAACGTCAAGTAAAGAACGCGGACGGGAATAGCGAGTTCGTCAATTTAGAGTGGCCCTGGAATATACCGTCGCGCTAATAGGGTCAAAAAAAGAAACGACAATCACATGGTAATCCAAGGATACAGTCCTTTATCCCAGCCTGCGGCCCTGTTTAGCCTAGAGGAGTACAAAGAATTTCTGGCGAAGTGGCTGGAGGTGGACCAGTCTCAGTGGGGCAGCGAACGCTCAACGGAGGAGAAAAATCGTGCGCGCGCCCAAATAAAAGTCATGAATAGCGACTATTTTGCGCGGCTACCTGTCTATCTTTTAGCACGGTGCCCATTGTGCAACGGGCGTGTCTGGGAAGCCATCGATACCTTCAGCCTCAATGGAATCGGATGGAGGCAGCCGCATGGATTTGGATGGAGCGGCGGTGGGTGGGATCAGCACGCGGAGCGATACACTTATAGTTTTATAGCAGAGTGCAATCATGCTCAGTTCATGACGTATAGCGTCAACATGAACGGGCTCCAGCCCACCGATGTGTATCGCTCCTACCCCCTTGGTCCCGAGAAACCCTTTGTCCTGAAACACTTTGGGCAATTTAAAGCGGTTATCCATGCCTTGCCAATTGGTCGGTACGATGATTCAGCGGTGGTTCCCCGATATACCGTCTACTTCACGACCTCCTTTACTGATCAACCCTCTGCCCTGCGAACCACCATTGTGACTGGAGACCCTAGCGATGGGGGCGCGGCTTTTCACTATCGCGAGGCCGACTATGATCTCCCCCCGAGAGTTGACCGGGGCCAACTCCACTGGTTGGACACCCATAGTCCTGAATTACCTCTCAAGAATCGCCCATTGGAGAGCTTTCCCTACGCCAACATCCAGGGAATTGCAGAAGCGACCTGGCTGAAAGATGGGAAGCTTGAACCTTATCGTCCATGGGAAAAACGTCAGGCAGCAGAAAAAGCCAAGTGGCAACAGCGGGCAGAGGGACGAAAAGGGGGCGTATCCGGTTTTTTCAGATCGCTCTTCGGTCCAAAGGATGAAAGCTCGTAAAGGGGGCGTAATATATTATGAGCGAGCCAAACGTTGAGATAGAGCCCAACATCTTACAGGGCATTATCCTCGCCAGACAAGGAAATTTGCCTGGAGCCATCACCGCATTCAGTGAGGCGATTCGACTCCATCCTGAGATGGCTTCGGCTTACTACAACCGGGGTCGTTCTCGTGAGGATATGGGTGATATGAGAGGGGCTCTTGCTGATTACGATCAGGCTATTCGCCTCGACCCAAAATATCAATTGGCCTACAACAATCGTGCGGTGGCCCGCTTCACAGCGGGGGATCTCAAGGGGGCGATGGCCGACTGGTCCCAGCTTCTCCAGCTAAACCCCGACTTTTACGAGGCATACTACAACCGAAGTTCACTCCTCGCCTCCCTAGAGCAATGGTCTGCGGCCATTGCCGACCTGGATCAGGTAATTCGGCTGAAAAGCGATTTTCTGCCTGCCTATATCCGGCGCGGACAGGCGCACCTCCAAGCAGGTGGCGTACAGGGCGCTCTCAAAGATTTCGATGAAGCGATCCGCCTTAACCCACAGATGGCAGATGCTTACTACGCGCGTGGTATGGCTTATGCCCAACTTCAGACTCAAGCTGGGCTGGAACAGGCGATCAAAGAATTAAGCGAGGCGATTCGCCTGGACCCAACCCATTACCAGGCGTATCAGGATCGCGGCTTGCTCCACTTTATGCTGGCAACTCAATTTGGACACACAGATGCAGCACAGAAGGCTCTTGGGGATCTTTCCGAATCTGTTCGTTTGGATAGTCTATTTGCGCGCTATATTCGGGCTCAGGTGTATCAGCATGTTGGTAACCCAAATGAGGCAATCTCAGACCTTGAGCAGTACCTGAGGGCAGGGGGCGGTAGCGCCTACAACAATGAGGCTGAGGTGAAAGCACTACTCAAGTTATTGAAAGAACCCTCCAAGCCCCGCTGGCCATGGTCGTAAACACCATAGCATTTTTGCCCGAAGCGCCGTCGCCCAAGCCCGAAACACCGGAGACGCCAGCACCCAAGGCTGAGACGCCTGATAGCCCGCTGCCCCATCTGCCAGGCGGACAATTACAAAAAAATAAACACTTATTCCTCTCATTTCGCGTAAAATTTACGGCCAAAAACCGAATTACTTCCGCCTACATATAGTGCCTCCATCACGGATACCACTACATATAGGATTCGAGAAAGGCAAGGAGTGATTCTGTATTAGCGCGAC
>JACCSL010000798.1 GCA_013812995.1 Ardenticatenales bacterium
AGCTTTGATAATCGCCCGCCCAGCTTTGATAGTCCCCGGCCCAGCTTTGGTAGCTACCGGAGCCAATGGGCTGATTGGTAAAGTAGAAGCTTTGGGTGCTGGGATCATAGGCAGTGGTGCCCAGGTAATGCACGGCTCCCAGCTCCTCGCCGCGAAGATCGAGTTGGATGTCCATGCCGCTATTGGCAGACTGATAACTTATTCCTGTGACAGCGGCAACCGTATCTACCAGCCCCGCCCCCTGCTGCCAGATGGAGTATTGAGCATCGGTGGCATTTCCGGCAGGGGTAGCGGTGGAGGTCAGCCGATACTTGACTTGATTGTTGGTCAGGTAGGGCTGTTGCTCCAGCAGAAGCGCCACAATGCCGCTTACCTCAGCCGCCGCCATTGAGGTGCCGCTCACCTGATGGTAGGCCAGGGCCTGAGCATCGAGGGAGGCAGTTCCCAGGACAGGCGTGCCATTGTCTTTCAGAAGCGCTGCCGAGGCGGAGGCGGCGAGGGTCGAGGCGGTGGGCAGCACTGCGATGGTTCGGGAGCCCGGCACGAGCACATCCGGCTTGACAAACTTGCTCTCGGTGGGGCCGGTGCTCGAATAAGTGGCTAGTTCGTCATACCCGGAAGTCGTATAGCGCCCGCTCTTGATAGCCCCGACCGTAATAACATAGGGCACATTTCCAGGTACCCCGATGGTCATGGGCGCTGGTCCCTGGTTGCCCGCACTCGCCACGACGACGATGCCCTCGGCCCAGGCGCGCATCACGGCCTGCGCCAGAGGATCCTTCCAGTAGGGAACCACCACAGAGCCATCAAGCGAGAGATTCAACACGCGGATGTTATAGGTGGCGCGGTTGGCAACAATCCAGTCGATGGCCTCGATGACTCTGGCATAGCTTCCATGACCGTTTTCGTCTAACGCGCGCACCACGACGATATTCGACCTGGGAGCCACGCCCACTGGAATCTGCGCGAAGGCGGGCACGGGTCGCTCCAGGCGGTTGTCCGCAACGGTCATGACCACGTGGGTTCCATGACCATACGGGTCGGAACTGTTTTTGAGGGGCGAGCCTGTTCCGGGATGAAAGAGATCGCGGTAGATAATGAAGCGCCCGTTGGCTTCGGCATGGAGCGTTTGTTTGTCGATGCGAGGCCCATTCCACTCCCGCTCCGAGGCCAGGGGTGGGAAACCGCTATCCACGAAGGCAACCGTGACACCACTCCCTTGCACACCCTGATGGAGCAGTGTGTGCGCCCGCACCGCAGCGGAGGGGTAGAGCGTAAAGCCGTTGGTGCCGGTTTCTTTCGGTTCGGCGCTGGCTCGCACGGCGTGATTGGGCGTTACCATGAGCCCCGCTCGCTCCAGGCGACGGATGGCGCTAGCGGGCACCTCGGCGCTGACACCATTGATGATGGCGAGGGGCTTTAGCACAGTGCCGCCCACCGATGCAACTGCCTGCTGGGCGATCTCGACGCTGGGCCCCTGAACAATAATTTGTTGAAGTGGAGAGGCTGATTGCTGGGGTAGAGCGCTTAGAAGAGATGGCAGAAGGAGCAACAAAAGAATGACGGAGGCGGCCAGACGGCGCGCGCAAGTATTTGGAGAGTACATAAAGCCTCCGAGGGCGATGTGGCGTGATGGGCTATGTAAAGGAGTGAGGTTTTAATACGTTGAGAGTATTTGTTAGAGAGGAACTATTCTTGGCGTTACAAATAGCAACTACCATGCCAGCCCAGCCCCCGCTTGACCTGTCAACCAGTTGACAGGGTTTGAAACATCCCGCTATAATCGATAAAGATATAGCATGTCACTATAGTGCTTTCTATCACCTATCTTAGTAAGGAGATTAAAACTATGTCCAACCAGGCCTACTCCATCGGCGATGTGGCTGCCGAGCTCCATGTGCATCCCCAGACTCTGCGGAACTGGGAAAGAGCCGGGCTCATCAAGCCAACGCGTGTGGCGGGCAATCGTCGGGTCTATTTCAACGAAGATATGGAACTGCTGCGCTATATTGTTCAACTGGAGCGCCAGGATGGATTGCGGGTCGCCGGGATTCGTAAGGTTCTGGAACTGGAGGGCAAACTGGCAGTGACCAACGGGCAGCTCTAATATCCGCACCCCCAGTACGCTGGTGGAGGGCGTCAGTTATTGCTCTTGTCGCTGCCTCCATCGTATTGATGGCTATGCCTATCAAGAGAAAGGAGATGCCGGGACGGGCCTAGGCATGGTATTTCCCTTGCCGCGCCATTCCTCCCACGGCTGAAGCTCGTGGGTCTCCTGGCACTTAACAGTTATGAAACAGCCAATTCGCGTCCTGCTCGCCGATGATCATGCCTTTGTTCGCGAGGGAACTCGGGAGTTGCTGGAACGTGAGATCGATATCCTGGTTGTGGGCGAGGCCAGCAATGGGGCGGAAGCGGTCCGCCTTGTGGAGACGCTCCAGCCCGATGTCGTCGTGATGGATGTTCGTATGCCTGGCATGGGCGGCGTGGAAGCCACCAAGCAGATCAAGGAGCGCTTTCCTGCGGTCGAGGTGCTGGTCATGACGGCCCATGATGACGATGAATTCGTCTTCGCGCTTCTGGAGGCCGGGGCCAGCGGCTACATGCTGAAGACCGGGACCGTCAAGGAGTTGATCCGGGCCATCCACGAGGTGGCCGGGGGACAATCGGCGCTCGACCCGATCATCGCGCGCAAGGTCGTCCAGCAGATCGCGGGCGGCACGCCTCGCCAGAAGCAACGAGAGGCGTACGAGGCCCTCACTGAGCGGGAGCAGGAAGTGCTTGCCCTGCTGGCCGAGGGAAAGTCCAACAAAGAGATCGCCGAATCTCTTATCATCAGCGACCGGACGGTGCAGACCCATCTCAGCAACATTTTTGGCAAGATGGGGGTAAGCAGCCGCACCGAGGCGGTTCTTGAGGCAATCCGTCGGGGTTGGCTTACGATTGACTGAGGACGGATGCGACCCTTCTCTCTGACGACACTCCGCATTCAAGCGGTGCTATGGACATTGCTTCCCCTGACCCTGATCTTTTTGCTGGTGGGCTCTGTGGGCGTGTACGCCTATGCCCAGGTCGTGAATAGCCTGGTAAAAGATCGGGACAGGGAGTTGTCCCGCCTCAGCGCGGATTGGCTCAGCGAGAACCTGCTCAACCACGCCGAACTCCTGAAGGCCCTGACCGAAAACGAGGGGATGCAGCCCCGGCAGTTTGCCGACGAAGGAACGCTGACGGCCGGACAACATGGGCTCCTGCAGACCGCCATCAAGCGCGGGCTCCTCAGTAGCTTCGATGGGGGCGTGACCCTGCTGAACGTCGAGGGCGAGATTGTGGTCTCGATGTACAGCGTTCAAACGTCGGTCGCGGCCAATCAGGCGCTCTACGCCTCCGCCTACCGGATTCCCCCGCCCGGCCACCTGTATGACGAGGCGGCTTTCTTCTATATTCCCAGGCAAACGATGGCTCCCTATTTCAGCGATGTCATCCACCAGCCGGACGACCCCTTCCTCAGCGAGCCCCAGATTATCCTCTCGTACCCCATCACGGACGACCAGGGGCGCTTCGTTGGTGTGCTAGCGGGGTCGTTCTTGCTGGTGAACGAAACCCTGGGCAAGGAGATGGCGAAGCTAGGCATTGGGACTTCCTATCTGGTAGATAGGCAGGGGCGGGTCATCTGGCATGGCACCGAGGCGTATCTGGGGCAGGATTTCAGCAGTCATAGTCCCGTGCAGGCGCTCCTTCGTATGACCAATGCGGCCAATGCCCAGACCGATGTCGATGAGGATGGCAACACCATCGTCATTGGCTACGCCCCTGTCAAGGTGACCGACTGGGGGCTGGTAATCCAGGAGCCCTGGGAAAGTGTCATTGGCCCGGTTCGCACCTTCCAGTGGATGATGCTCGGCACCCTTCTGCTGGGTGTTGCGCTCGTAATGGTCATAATTTCCTCCGGCACGCGCCGCCTCACGGATCCCATCAAGGAGCTGGTGAGCCAGACGCTCCAGGTGTCGGAGGGAGATTTTGCCGGACACGTTCAGGGCGGAACCATCGACGAGATGCGTGTCCTGGCGCACGCCTTCAACGAGATGGCGGACCGGGTTGCCAAGTATCGGGTGGGCCTCCAGAGCTATGTGGCAGCAATTACGCACTCCCAGGAAGAGGAGCGCAAGCGCATCGCGCGCGAGCTGCACGATGACACCATCCAGTCCCTGATTGCGCTCGGGCGGCGGCTGGAGTTGATGGAGCAATCGCTGGAGAACCCGATTGACGCGGCCAAGCAACTTTATCAGCTCCAGCAGATGCTCACCCGGACCGTGGCCGAGGTGCGCCAGTTCAGCCGTGACCTGCGCCCGTTGCTGCTCGAAGATGTTGGTCTGGAGGCAGCGCTGCGGCAGATGCTGCGCGAGATGGAGCGGCACGAGGGCGTTGAGAACGAACTGGTCATTGAGGGGAGCTTCCGCCCCGACGAGCTGGACGACGAGTTGGAGGTGACAATCTACCGTATCACCCAGGAGGCGCTGAACAACATTCGCAAGCACGCGAATGCGAGTCGAGTTTCCGTCACCCTCTCTTTTCTGGAGGGCGCGGTGCGGCTGGTGGTGCGCGATGATGGGCAGGGCTTCTCGCTGGCCGAGGCCGACGACCTCGCGCAGCGGGGCTCCTTTGGCCTCATGGGAATTCGGGAGCGGGCGCGGCTCTTCGGGGGCGTGTTCGAGGTGGAGTCGGAGCCCGGCGAGGGAACCTGTGTGAGCGTGCAGCTCCCGCTGAGTGTGGCCCCTGAGTGGGTGCTGGAGGGGTTGGAGCAGTCAGCAATCAGCGGTCAGCGGTCAGCTACGGCAACGACATAGGCGTAAGTTGAAAGCTGGCCGCTCTCAAGGAGTGAGCTTTGGATGAGATAACGATCGCCTCCGTCAAGGGATTTCGGGCGGCGGGGGTTCATGCGGGGCTGAAGAAGGCGGACGTACTGGACATGGCGTTGGTGGTCAGTGATCGCCCTTGTGTCGCGGCGGGGACATTTACGCAGAATCTGGTCCGTGCCGCGCCCGTGCTCTATGACCAGGCGGCGTTGGCCGAGAATCGCACGGGAATACGCGCGGTGGTCATCAACGCCAAGAATGCCAACGCGGTCACGGGCGCGCAGGGGATGCGGGACGCGCTGGAGATGGCGACCCTTACTGAGCAGGCGCTGGACCTCCCGCATGGCTCAACCCTGGTGATGAGCACGGGTGTCATTGGCGTGCCGCTGCCGATGGCGAAGATTGCACAGGGGATTCAACTGGCGGCGCAAGCGCTTGGCGATAGTGTCGCTGATGGGCAGCGCGCCAGCGAGGCGATTATGACCACCGATACGCACCCCAAACGCGCCGCGCGCCAGATTGTGTTGGACAGTGTGACGGTCACGCTGGCGGGCATGGCGAAGGGCGCGGGGATGATTCATCCCAACATGGCAACCATGCTGGGGCTCATCGTGACGGACGGGGCCATCGACGCGGAGCCGCTCCAGAGCGCGCTCTACCACGCGGTCGAGCGTTCCTACAACTGCATCACGGTGGATGGGGACACAAGCACGAATGACACACAGCTCGTGCTGGCGAACGGGGCAGCGGGCAACCCGATGATCGACAGCGTCGATCACCCCGCCTATCCCGCGTTCTGCGAGGCGCTGCATGATCTCTGCGTGGACTTGGCGCGGCAGATTGCCTTCGATGGGGAGGGTGCGACCAAGCACGTGACGATTCAGGTACATGGCCTGCCGACCTTCGAGGAGGCGCGCGCGATTGGCCGCACCATCGCGACCTCGCCGCTGGTAAAGACGGCGCTTTATGGCCGCGATGCTAACTGGGGACGCGTGCTGGCCGCCGCCGGGCGCGCGGACGTTCCCTTTGACCCGGCGCGGGCAAGCCTCTGGTTTGGCGATCTCCAGCTGCTACGCGAGGGAACCCCGCTGCCGGTGGACGAGGCGCGCGCGCTGGAGATTCTTTCCGCCCAGGAGATCTATCTCACCTTCCATCTCGATCATGGCGAGGCGAGTGCGCTCGTGTGGACCTGTGATTTTTCGGTGGATTATGTGAATGTGAATGCGGAGTATCGAACGTAGGAGCGAGCGTTGGAGCGTTGGAGCGTTAGAGCGTTGGAACGTTGGAGCAGGAGGTAGGATGAACTATCGCAAACTTGGTAGGACGGGGCTGAAAGTCTCGGCGCTTTGCCTGGGAACCATGCAGTGGGGATGGACCACGGATGAGACGCACGCGGTCCAGGTGATGGATGCTTTCATGGAGGCGGGGGGCAACTTCATCGATACGGCGGACGTCTACTCACGCTGGGTAGAGGGGAATCCGGGTGGCGTGTCGGAGGAGATTATCGGGCGCTGGCTGGCAGCGCGCCGGAACCGCGATCAGGTGGTGCTGGCGACGAAGGTGCGCGGGACGATGGGATCTGGGCCGAACGATCACGGGCTGTCCCGCAAGCATATTCTGGACGCGGTGGACGCCTCACTGCGTCGCCTCCAGACAGACTACATTGATTTGTACCAGACGCACGCCTTGGACGAAGAGACGCCCATCGACGAGACGCTGAGGGTGCTGGATGACCTCGTGCGGGCGGGGAAGGTGCGCTATGTCGGGGCGTCGAACTACCCAGCGTGGCGGCTCATGGAGTCGCTGTGGAGTGCCGAGGTGAAGGGCACGGTGCGCTACGACTCGCTTCAGCCACACTACAACCTCGTGCATCGCGCGGAGTTCGAGAGGGAACTGAAAGGGGTTTGCGAGACGTTTGGCATCGGGGTAATTCCCTACTCGCCGCTGGGGGGTGGCTTCCTGACGGGCAAGTATACGCGCGGCCACATCCCGGAGAGTGCGCGGGCCGACAGCGTCAAGCATCGCTACTTCAACGAGGCGGGCTGGCGCGCGCTGGATGCGCTGCAACTCGTGGCGGCGGAGAACAGTGTGTCGGCGGCGGCGGTGGCGGTGGCATGGCAGCTGGCGCAGCCCGTGATTACCTCGCCCATCATCGGCGCGAACTCTGTGGAGCAGCTCCGCGACAGCCTTGCCGCGCTCACTGTCATCCTCGCGCCGGATCAGGTGCAGCGGCTCAACAATGCCTCGGCGTGGGACACGTAGACACTTCGCCCGCCCATTGTGGAACAATGATTTGACAGCGGTCAGCTACGGCTGCTGATTCCTGATGCAGGTGTAGAGGAGCAGTGGGTCCGCTTCGAGGTGCCAGATATGGGCTCCCCTGGTGCGAGCCGCGTTTTGGTCACGGCTCCCGATGGGTCGCTATGGATTCTGGGCCTGCGCGATTCCCAACGCTGCACAGTCGGGGAGTAGTCCCAGCCGCTCTGCCGCTCCAACGCTCTGCCGCTCCAACGCTATTGAGTCTGCCGCGCCAGCTCCGCCTCCAGCATTGCCTTCTCGCGCTGGGCCTCGGCGAGCTCTTCCTCCAGGCGCTGAATCTTGCGGGCCGTGATGTAGACCTGGTTGCGCGTCTCGGAGAGCGGCTGGCCCACGCTGCGCCAGAGCACGAGAGCATAGCCCCCGGCGAGGACGACGAGCTGCATGGAGCGGGGCAGCGGCAGATAGACCGCGCCCAAGAAAACAATCACCGCGAGCGGCATCCCCAGAATCGTGCTCGGCCAGCCCGCCACGCGCGGGCCAATGCGCCCCAGTGCCATGCCCAGGAATTGTGCCAGGTAGCCCAGCGCCAGCAGGGCCAGTTGCGCGGCGCGGGCGAGGAGGGGGCGCGGCTCCTCGGCGTGGAGGAGAATCGCGGCCCAGATGCCGAGGAAGGCGTAGGGCAGCAGGAGCCCCAGCGCGACGAAGAGGTAGCGTTCCCACTGCTCATCCAGCGGTTCCTGCGCGGTCAGGCGTGGCCGCAGCGTGGCAAGGTGCTCCCGTCCCTCGGCTAGCTGCTGCTCCAGGGTGGTGACGCGCTGGAGCACCTTGGCGCGCGAGAGGCCAGGCTTGTAGGGGGTGGCAGCGGGCGCGGTGGGGCTCTCGTGGCTTTGCTGCTGGAAGGCCGTGTCGTAGTGGGCGCGCTGCACGGGGTCGCGGAGTATCGTGTATGCCTCGTTGATGAGGCGAAGACGCGCTTCAGCACGGCGCTGCACCTCATCGCGCAGACCGCGCATCCGGTCGGGGTGGTGAATCTCTACCAGTTCGCGGTAGGCGCGCCGAACCTCCTCCGCCGTCGCGGAGGGCAGCAACTCCAGCACCTCGTAGTAGTCGATCATCTACGCGCTTGTTCCTTTCCCTGCCTCAACCGCCTGCCAGAGCCGTTCCCCCACCTGCGCCGCGCGAATCAAGCCCCGCTCGTTGAGCCACTGGAGCGCACCGGTGGGTGGCTTGCCCGCGATGATGGCCTCCGACATATCGAGCCAGATGTGTGCTACCAGCGCCGCGCGGTCGATGCGCGCCCGCGCCCGCGCCAGAAGTGTGGTGGGTTCTGTCCTCGTCCCGACGAGGGCGGTGGCAACGATGAGGGCGGTGTAGAACTCGCCCGCCTCGTCGGTGTAGCTCCATAGTTCTTCGTCCGGCTCCATGACCTCGCGCAGGGTGTGCAGATGGGACAGATCCTGGCTTTCCATCCACTGATGAAGCTCCACTAGCCCCTGCGTGGCCTCAGTCATTGCCAGGAGGCGCTGCCACCCGCGCTGCTCCGCGATATCTCTTGCACGATTCGCTAATGTCCCTGCCCTCTGAACGTTGCCCTGAGAGAGAACAATCATGGAGAGCGTGGCCCGCGAGTAGCTTTCTGCCACCTGGTTACCAATGAGTCGGCTGAGGGCAAGGTACTGGTCTAACTGCTCCTCGGCGGCTTCCCACTCGCCCAGCTCTCCCAGCGCGATGCCGAGGTTGTAGCGCGCGATGACCTCCCCCCGGCGGTTGCCGATCTGCTGGCTGAGCGCCAGGAAGTGCTCGTAGCAGTGGCGTGCCTGACGCATCTCGCCCAGCCCCTGATGGGCGATGCCCTTTGCGTTCCACGCCTGCGCCTCCCCGGCGCGATCCCCGCGCTCCTGCATTCCGTGGAGCCGCAGGTCGGCGATCTCGCGCGCCTCGTTCATTCGGCCCAGGCGCAGCGCTACCATCCCTTCGGCGTTGAGAAAATTCAGAATATCCTCCTGCAACGAAGGGTCGGTCAGATCGAGCCGCCCCCGGAGGCGCTGACAGACGCTCTCAGCCTCCAGGGGGCGGCTCAGGGTCTCGGTGAGCATCCAGCTCCATCCCTGCCCCCAGCGTAGCCAGAGCTGCGTGGTGTGCGAGCCTTGGAGAGAGTCTAACTCTGTGGCAATCCTGCCATAGCTTGCCTCTGCCTCTGCGTGCCTGCCAAGGCTGACCAGCTTTCCGGTACGGCTGAATTGTAAAGAAAGCAGTGCCTCGTCCAGGTTTACCTTCCGCCAATCCTCCAGCGAGCGGGGGAGCAGCGCGGTCAGCTTTTCGCCCAGATTGTCATCCATCTCCATCGGGGGTGCGTCCTCGACCGGACCCAGGGCGTCGATGGTCTGGAGGGCCTGCTCGGTACCCCCCGTGAAATCCTGCGCCTCCGCGATGCGGCGACAGAGCACGGCGCGGCGCACTCCCACTGCCTGCTCGAAGGCTTTGCCAAGCGCCTCAACCCCCTCCTGCGCCCGGTGGTGGCGCAGATGGATCAGGCCCAGCAGCTCATACCAGAGACTCGCCTCCGCGACCTCGCCGCGCTCCTCCAGGGCGCGGGCAATGAAGGGCAGGTAGCGAACCCCTGACGATTCCCACTGTGAGCCCAGCGCCTCCAGTCGTTCCCGGCCCCACTGCTCCAGCCGCGCCAGCCAGCGCAGCCGCTCTTCCGTCGGGATGCGGGCCAGCGCCGCCTCCTGAAGCCGCCCGTGACGAAACACCTGCTCCATCTCGCCGGAGAAGAGGCGTGATGGTTCCTCATAGATCGTCTCAGTGTCGTGCAGAATGATCAATCCATCTATCAGCTCCTGCTCCGCGCGTTCCCAGAGCCGCCCGACCACCTCCTGCGTGAAGCGTCGCCCAATCAGCGCCCCGCGCTTCGCCACCTCCTTGCCGGTGGGGCCGAGGCGCTCGATGCGCGCCTCCAGCACCTCGCGGATCGTGCCGGGCAGCGCCACCTCCGCTAACCCTTCCTCGCTGCCCAGCAGCCCGCGATCCTGGAGCAATAGCAGAAGCTCTGTGGCGAAGAGCGGGTTCCCCTCTGTGTGCTCGGCGATGCGCTGCGCCATACCATCGGAGAGGCCGCCAGTCACCATCGTGCCGAGGGCGTGCGCCAGCACCTCCGGAGACAGTTCCTGAAGGCGCACCTCCGTCACCTGCGGCAGCGCGAGCCAGCGCGCAAGGGGCTGATACCAGGAGGAGGCCGGGCTGAAATCCTCCTCGCGGAGTGTTACAACCAGCAGGAGGGGCGCGTGCCACTCCATGCGGAGCGCCCAGTCGATGAAGGCCGCCGTCTCGGGGTCGCCCTTCTGCGCGTCTTCCAGGAACCAGACCCAGGGTGTCTGCTCGGCCCAGCCCTCCATCCACCGTTTGAGCTCGATGAAGGTGTTCTCCCAGCGGCTCTTGCCATCCATCGCCGCGCTCTGAAACCAGGGGCGGAAGATGCTCAGCACGAAGGCGAAAAACTCCAGCGCCAGAGCGCGTTGCTCCGGCTCAACGAAGGGATTCCGGCGGGGAAATCGATCATGCAACTGCTGAAGTAGCCGCTCCTCGTCCATCTCGCCTACCATCAGGTCGAAGCGACTGCGAAGGAGCAGGTTGAGCCCGTGGGCGGGCAGCCGCTCACTGTGGTCATACTGGACCACATCCAGCCGGTACGCCTCCTCCTGATTCTCCAGCCACTCGCGCAACTCCCAGAGCATGCGGCTCTTGCCCACCCCCGCCGACCCGCGAATCAGCAGCAGGCGCGCGCTCTGCTCCTGGATGGCGCTGTGGAGCACCTCCTGAATCTGTGCCCACTCGCCCTCGCGCCCGACGAAGCGGGGCGTTTCCATCAGGGGGGTTTCCCGCTCCGAGACTACCTCGTAGGGCTGCACGGAGTGCTGCTTGCCCTTCAGGATAATGAGGGGCCGAAGGAGCATCGTAAAATAGCGACGCACCTCCTGATAGACGGACCGCGAGATCCACACCGCGCCAGGCGGCGCGTTGCTCTCTAGCCGGCTGGCCGTGTTGACGGCATCGCCCAGCACGGTCCAGTTCGCACCGATGGGGCAGAACATCATCTCGCCCGTGTGAATCCCCACACGAATCTGTATCTCGACCCCCTGTTCCTGGCAAAAGAGCGTCGTCGCCGCGCGGATAGCCAGCCCCGCACGCACTGCGTTGCGCATGGCAGCGGGATCGGTGCGCGGCAGCCCGAAGGTCGCCATCAGCGCGTCCCCGATGAACTTCTCGACGACCCCATTCGTCTGCTCCACCACCCTAGTGAGGCGCAGGAAGAGATCGCTCAGGAGGCGACCTACCTCATCGGGCGGGCGCGTCTCGGAGAAGGAGGTAAAATCCACGAGGTCGGCAAAGAGAACCGTGGCGAAACGAAGCTCGCCGCGTGGCATCTCATCTGACTGGGCCTGCTCCATCGGGGCGCGACACATGCCACAGAAGCGAAGGAGACCCACCAATTCGGCGGGCCAGATAGTCTGACAGGAGGGACAGCGCATCTCTTGTGTTCCTCGTTAGCGCGATAGAAATGGAGTCTGGCGGAATGTTAGGGCTGGACGACAAATCGGCAACATTCGTGCTGCTCCACAAATCCATTTAACTATGATACGCTTGGACTCAGAGCGCATTGTCATTTGGGTTGAGTGCCAGAAAGGGGCAAAAGGATGAGCGAAGACAAAGAGCTGCGCCTGATTGCTAGCAACATGGTCAAGTCGCTGAAGAAGAATGAAGAGGTGGTCGCTGTCTGGTTCTACGGGGCGGCGCAGCGGGGGCGCAGCTGGGATGAGTCGGATGTGGACCTGCTGGTTCTGATGGAGGATCCGCCTGCCGCGCCGGACACGCGCGCCGAGCGGAACGGGGTGACCGTTCACCTGCACTGGATTGGGCGCGAGACGTTCGAGATGCAGATCAAGCCTGCTGGCGACCCGATCCTGCACAGCCGCATCGGGGGGGGAGAGTTGCTCTATGACCGGGACAACCAGTTCAAGGAGTTGGTGAAGAGGATGCGCAGCTATTCGGATGAATACCGCGCCTACCACATGATACCCCACCTGAACGCCCTGCTTCACTGGGCGCGCGATCTACGCAAACGCATGGCCCTCCACGATGAGCGCCCCCGCCGCGCGGCGGCCCGCCAGTGGGAGGTGGACAACCACTCCTCCGCCGTGCTCCTGATCGAGAAGGGGCTCTACCCGCACAACGAGCCCATGACGCAGGCCACCGATGCCCGCATCTTCGTGCCCAATCTGGCCGACCCCAAGGACCTGGAGACCTTTGTCAAGCCCCACTTTGAGCGCTGGGTGCTGCCGCAGCTGCGTGCCTGGGGCGCGGAGGGAGACTTTGACGAGGCCATGCTACAGTCCAAGTACGGTGCTGGCTCCTCCACCTACCTGCTGGAGTACGCCACGGGCGAGGGCTGGATCAAGCGCGTCAAGACGAGTGACCGCAGCAACCTGCCCATTCAGGAGTTTCTCTACCGGCTTGCGTAGGGATTGCGTAGGATTTGCGTAGGCAAGTAGTCTAAGAAGCATTGCCCCTCAGTGCTATGCTGGGGGGCAATTATCCCCGCTTCAAGATCGGACTTTTATATGCAGACACTGCTTGTGCGCCGCTTTCTGTTGAGCATTGCTATCCTCGTTGTTGCCTGGACCATGACCTACCTGCTGCTGGATAAAGGAATTGTCTCCGCCGAAGACTCTATTCCTCCTGCCCTCATCGAACGCTAATTTTCTAACAAACCTATGCTACCCAATCAAGACCGCTATCTGACCGGCGTGATTCTCGCCGCCGGGCGGGGCACCCGCCTGCGCCCGCTCAGCCTGCACTACCCCAAGCCGCTGCTGCCTGTGTGCAACAAGCCCATCATCCAATACCAGTTGGAAGATATGAAGCGCATCGGGGTGCAGGAGGTGTTCATCGTGGTGGGTCATCTCAAAGAGGAGATGCCGCGCCACCTGGACCGTATCGGCGAGGCGCTGGGAATGACCCTGCACTACATCGATCAGGGGGAGACGCTGGGCATCGCCCACGCGGTTCTCCAACTGGAGGCGCGGTTGGAGAATCCCTTTATTCTCTTTCTGGGCGATATCCTGATGCACGCCCCACGGCTGGAGCAGATGGCCGAGCTGTTCTGGCAGCGGCGGGCCGGGGCGGTTCTGGCGGTCATGCGCGAGCACGATCCGGAGATGATTCGCCGCAACTTTGCGGTCATCCTCCACAACAGCGGACTGGTCACGCGCGTGATCGAGAAGCCGCGCTTCGCCACCACCAAACTGAAGGGCTGTGGCATCTACCTGTTTGATCTAGCGGTCTTCGACGCCATCCGCCGCACGCCACGCACGGCGCAGCGCGATGAGTACGAGATTACCAACTCCATCCAGATTCTCATCGACGACGGCTACCCGGTCTACCCGGCGGAGGTCGTGGAGTGGGATATGAACGTGACCTTTGCCTGCGATATTCTGGATGTCAACGCGCGCATGTTGGCCGCCCTGAACCAGCAGCAGCTCATCGGGGAGAATGTCTATCTTCACCCGGAGGTCACGCTGGGGCCAGGGGTGGTGATTGGCGACCATGTACGCGTGGAGGCTCCCGCCCACATCGAGGACAGTGTGATTTTTGCCGGGAGTGTGGTGCATGAAGGCGGGACGCTGCTCCGGCACATCATTACGCCTGGCGACCGGCTGGTGTGCCCGCCACCTACCTAGCGGGGCGTCAAGCATCGTTTGATGAGGGTGTAAAACGTAAAACGCAACTGGTTCTGCTGGAATATGTGGTGGAGTCATGGCTCTGCGTGGTGGGGGG
>JACCSL010000838.1 GCA_013812995.1 Ardenticatenales bacterium
CTTCTTGACCCTCTCGGGCTACTACAAGATGCAGACGGTGCTCGACAACCCTGGTGATGCGCGGGCACCCGGCTACCTCGCCACGGCCGCCTGGCTTCGCGCAAATACCTCTCCCGCTGATCAGGTGGCCGTGGTAGAGATCGGCTATCTTGGCTACTTTACGGAGAACCGTATCGTGGACCTCGTGGGACTCGTGGAGCCAGCCTTCACTGAAAATGGCTCTCATCTCGCGCTTAATCACAATTTCTGGCAGGCCGAGCCGGAGTATCTCCTCTACAGTAGCACCTTCGACTTTCTTCTAGCCTCCATCCTCCAGGATTCACGCTTTGCCGCACGCTATCAGGCCGTGGCCGAGTTTCCCCGTCTCCCCGCCCCTCCTTTGATCCTGTACAGGCGTCTCAGCGATTAGGCTGCCTGGGGCGATGGCAGGCTCTCCCCGACGGGAGCCACAGCCCACCCGGGGGCGAGGTGTCCCTCGACCAGCCGATAGCCATGCTCCAGGCGCGGTAGGTAGCGGTTGAAGTAGAACTCATTGACCGCCTGATTGGGATCGTGGAAATCACGGTTGCTCCGTCCCCAGAGATGCTCCCACCAGCGCCAGCCCCGCCACGGTTTTGGCCCGCCCCACTTGCTCCAGCGCATGTGGACATGCCAGGGGTGACCCCGCGAGGTTTTGGGAAAGGTGTGGGTCATCCATAGCATGTACCATGACCCATCCGGGTGCTCCAGGTAGGCATAGTAGGGCGGGGCCCCCGTTGTGATCTGCTTGCTCATCGTCGTTCTCCTTACGATTGCATTTTAACAATTGTAGCAGAGTACTGCGACGATTTCAGTGTAGAAGAACCCTTGGGCGAGGAAAGGGCACGCAGATAAGTGGATTTTCACGCAGAGAAAAGTGGTGTAGAGTAAGGGCGGGGACAGAAGAGTCCCCTTTTGATCCTTTCAGGATGAGTGACCGTCGCACTACTCACCCAGAATGGCAACATTCTTGCTGCAGCTCGTCAGCCCATAGGGTCAGAAGTGTTTTTCATAAGACATTGGAGGAGAAAAAATGACTGTACGTAAACATCTGTTGCTGGTAGTAGTGCTTGTCGCAGCGCTACTCCTTGCGGCCTGCGGTGGTAGTGCTACCCCCGAGGCGGCCCCCACGACCGAACCTGCTGCCACGATTGAGCCTGTGGAGGCTCCCGCAATAGAGGCCACCGAAGAAGTAGAGCCCACCGAAGAAGTAGTAGAGCCCACTGAAGAAGCAGAGCCCACTGAAGAAGCAGACTCTACTGACGGAGAGGGCGCTGGTTTTGTCTCGATTGAAGATATTGAGGATATCAACAGCTTCAGCGTGAACATCACCATCGGCGCGTCCGGAGAGGCCTTTGAAGAAGGGGCATCTGCGTTCCCCGGTGGCGAGATTTCCATCACGGGCGAGTTTGTGAAGGAGCCCCTTGCCCAGCACTTCATGATGTCGCTGGGTGGCGAGGGCGAAGAAGCCATGCTTGGCAACATCGAGGTGGTCCGCCTTGAGGATACGGTGTACACCAACTTTGCCGGGCAGTGGATCGAAGGCACCTCCGAGGACGCGCCGAACTTCAATGACTTCCTCTTCATCAAGCCCGAGGATCTGAACAAGCTTGAGAACCTTGAGGAAGTCGGCTCGGAAGATGTCAATGGCCGCAGCACCACGCACTATCGCGGGGACAAGGAAGATCTCGCGGAATTGGGTGACGAGGGTGCCGACATGAGCGAGGTCGAAGAGGCCCAGCTCGACGTTTGGATCGACGACGAGGCCGCGTTCGTCGTGAAGATGGAGATGGTTGCCTCCGGTACCGGCCTCAATGATGATGCGCCGGACGCCAATGGCGAAATCTCGATCAGTATGGAGTATGGCGATTTCAACGAGGAGTTCGATATTGAGGCTCCTGAGATCGAAACCACGGATATCAACGACCTGCTCGGTCTGACTGACTTCACGCTCCCCGAGGGCGCGAGCATCGACCTCTCCGCGCCCGGCTTTGTCCAGGCCACCGTGCCCATGGAACTTGCCGAGGCAAAGGCTTTCCTGGAGGAATCGCTCGCCGCATCCGGCTTCGAGCTGGACGCCGATCTGAGCCTTCCCGATGCGGGTACCTACGTTTTCACCAGTGGTGATACGCAGCTCACCGTTATTCTGACGGAGCAGGACGGCAGCACCTCCATCATGATGACTACCGAGGAATAAGGTCAACTTTCCCCCTCTGAAGGCCCGCCCCTTGCGGCGGGCCTTTTCATCTCTTTTTCAAGGAGCCCCCTTGCTTTTTCCAGGCAGCGGATATAGGGTTATAACCCCAGGGTGGCTATTCCTCCAGAGGCGATTGTTCAATGGAACAAGTTGACATCTTTTTGCATGGTGTCGGCCATGTAGGTCGCCTGCTCCTCATGCTCATTGAGCGGCAAGCCGAGCTGCTAGCGGCCCGCCACGGCCTTCGCCTGCGTGTGGTGGGTGCCGTTGATTCGCGCGGGGGTCTCTTCGTCCCCGAAGGCATTGCGCCATCCGCTCTGCTGGATGCCAAGCGAACGCAGGGAAGTGTCGCGGCCTTGCCTGGCGGCGTCGAGGGCCTCACGGCGGTGGATTGTCTCCAACAGGCCCAAACGCCCTTAACCCTGCTGGAGAGCACCCTGGTCGAGTTAGAGACGGGCGGGCCGGGGCTCCTAGCCATGCGCGCAGCGCTTCAGCAGGGGCACTCCGTAGTAAGTGCCAACAAGGGACCGCTGGTGCTGGCCTTCGCAGAGCTGGAGGCGCTGGCCGCCCACCATGGGGGCGGGTTGGCCTACAGTGCCACTGTCTGCGGCGGGCTGCCAGCGGTCAACATGGGTCGTTACGACCTGGCCCACGCAACGATCCTACAGTTGGAAGGCGTTGTCAACAGCACTACCAACTACATCCTGAGCGAGATGGAGCAGGGGCGGGATTTCGCGGTGGCACTCCAGAAAGCGCAGGCCGATGGCATCGCCGAGGCAGACCCCACGCTGGATGTCAGCGGGTGGGATGCGGCCAACAAGCTGATTATTCTGGCAAACAGCGTGCTCCGTCAGTCGGCCACCGCTACGGATGTGACGGTCTGTGGCATCGAGGCCATCACCGCTGCCCAGCTGCAAGAGGCGGCGCAGGCCGGAACGCGGATCAAACTCGTTGCATCGGCCAAGCGCGACGAGGGGGGCCACTATCGCCTCTCCGTCGAGCCGCGCGCCCTTCCTATGACGCACCCGCTCGCCACGATGCAAGGCCATCAGATGGGGTTATGGGTGGAGAGTGACATCAATGGCACGATCTTTCTGACCATCATTGAGGAAACCCCTGAGCCTACCGCTGCTGCCATGCTACGCGACATCGTGCTGCTGACTCGGGGAAGGCGCGGCTGGTAAGGAGGTGGGTTGGACGCACAAGCGGCATGGTTGGAGAGACTGCGACACGCGGTGGAGGCCGGGCCGGGCGTCGGAAGTACACTCCTGGTGGCGGTCAGCGGCGGGGGTGACTCGGTCGCGCTGTTACATGGGCTGGTTCGCCTGCGTGAGTCTCTGGCGTTGCGTCTGGTGGTGGCCCACCTGGACCATGCTCTCCGCCCCGAGAGTGGGACTGATGCCGCCTTCGTGGGCCATCTCTCTCTTTCTCTGGGTCTTCAGTGCCTGCGAGAGCGGCGGGAGGTGGCCGCGATTGCCGAGCGCGAGGGTCGAAATCTGGAGGATACCGCACGACGCACCCGCTACGCTCTTCTGGAAAGCGCGGCCCGGGCGGTCCATGCCAACGCCATTGCTCTGGCCCACACCGCTGATGACCAGGCTGAGACAATGATCATGCACCTACTGCGCGGCGCGGGGCTAGATGGGCTCAAGGGGATGACCCTGCTGGCCCCTTCCCCGCTTCCCGAGGCACGCACACCGCTCTTCCGCCCCCTGCTCTTCATCGAGCGGGCTGCGCTGCGGGAGTGGCTCACGCTTCAGAACCTGCTCTGGCAAGAGGATGCCACCAACGAGGAGCTATCCCGCCTGCGCAACCGGGTACGCCATCGGATTCTGCCCTTCTTAGAAGAGGAGCGCCCAGGGCTCCGCACGCGGCTGGCACGCACCGCCCAGAGTCTGTCTGCGGATCATGCGTGGTTGGAAGATGAGACCCAGAGGGCCTGGCAGCGCCTTGCCAAACTCAGGGAAGGCTCTGTCGAGTTCCCGCGTCGCTCCTTCCTGACGCTGCCCATACCCCTCCAACGACGCCTGCTGCGCCGCGCGTTCTTTCAGCTTCATCCTACCACCCGTGATCTTTCCTTCGAGCAGGTGGAGCAGGCGCTTGCGCTCGCGGCGCGCGGGGTGTCCGGGGCGCGCGCGACCCTGCCCGATCATGATTTTCTTACCGTCGAGCAGGAGACATTGGTCGTTGGAAAGGAAGCCGTCTCGCGTGCAACATCCTACCTAGCTGAGCCTCTTCTGCTTCCTCGCGCGGGACGGGTTGAAACTGGAAGATTGACCGTAACAGTTAAAGAAGTCGGGCGCGAGGCACTGCCAGGAGCCTGGAACGCATTTCCTGCCAGTGTCGCCCTACTTGATCGCGAGGGGCTCCAGTGGCCATTATTCCTACGCTCCCCCAGGCCAGAGGAGCGCTGGTTGCCTCTGGGTCTGGCGGGCCAATCGGTTCAGCTAAAAGAGTGGATGGCGAAGAAAAAGGTTCCCCTCGCCCAGCGCGACTACCTGCCCCTGCTAGTGGATGGCGAAGATCAGGTGCTGTGGGTCGTAGGCTGGCAGGTCGGAGAGGTCGCGCGGGTCCGGCCAACCAGTGAGCGGTTGTTATACGTTGCCGTGGAACCGACGGCTGCCGAAGGGGGCTAGCACGGTTCTTGTTTTAACTCTTCAATCGACTGTTATCGTGAGTAAAAGAGGTTCTCATGGCTGAACCTGTTGGTCCCCCTGATAATCGGGGCCCCGATCAAATATGGAGTTTCCGGGGGTATCGTCTCGCACCCGGTGAGTTCAACAACGCGATGATTCACTTCTACCGGGGTGAAATGACGCGTTCCAACGTGTGGCGCTCGCGGCTGGATGCCACCACCAACTGGGCAGTCGTGGCGACAGGCGCGGCGCTCTCCTTTGCCTTCAGCGAGGCAAGCCACAGCCACTTCATGATCCCAATCAATACCTTGCTTATCACGCTCTTCCTGTACATTGAAGCACGACGATATCGGTATTATGAGCTGTGGGCCTACCGGGTTCGACTGATGGAAACAGACTTTTTCGCGGCGATGCTGGCACCGCCCTTCAGTCCCAGCGATACCTGGGCAACTCGTCTGGTAGACAACCTTCTGCATCCCACCTATACCATCAGCTACTGGGAGGCGTTTGGGCGGCGCTTCCGACGAAACTATCAGTTCATCTTCGCCCTCCTCGCCATCGCCTGGTTCACCAAAATCATGATTCACCCTACCCCCGCGATGTCGGTACAGCAGTTCATTGACCACGCCGCCGTCGGTGCTATTCCGGGGCGCGTTATCATCGCTATGGGCATGGTCTTTAACACCGCCATCTTCGTGGTTGGCTGGCTCACCACTGGGTTACGCCAGTCTCAAGGGGAGATTCTTCCCTCCAGCGCGCTGGGGGCCAGCCTGTTCCAGACCGCCAGTGATATGATTACCGGGCACAGCTTTTCCTGGAGTCGTCATGAGCAGCTTGCCTACATCATCACGACCAGCAAGGCCAAGGCGGAGGTGATCTCGGAGCGCATTCTTACCACCATGTCACGCGGGGTCACAGCCGTCAATGGGGTGGGAATGTACTCGAAGGAAGAACGTGTGATCCTGCTCGTTGCAATCCATCCGGAGCAGGTTGTCCCCCTGAAGAAACTTGTTCGCGACCTCGATCCTAAGGCATTTATTATCATTCATGGAACTGAAGAAGTCATTGGGCACGGCTTTCGCAAGGTGCCCAACTAACCCTATCCTATCCTCATTGTTCTCTGGCCCGGCGTGGTCGCCGGGCTTTTTCATGCTGCTTCTCCTCCTGCTGCTGAGCGGCTGCACTACAGGCACGGGGAGCCGGGTGGATCAATCGTACCTGCAAGCCATCCAGCCCGAGACTGTCGCAGAGCTATCCGGCGGCGCGCTCCTTCGGCAGAGCTTTGCCCCGAGCTACAACGGGCTGAGCTATGTCACTGTGCTACTCACCACCCCCACCGAGGTCCAGCTCCTCGTGCGTGTGAGGG
>JACCSL010000513.1 GCA_013812995.1 Ardenticatenales bacterium
GCGCTGGACCCGGACGCCGTCGATCTCGTCGTCGCCGAGCTCCAGCGGCGCGGCCACATGCCCAGAATGGTGGAACCATGAGCCCCGAGACCCCATCGCTAAAAGAGCTACTGGGGCGCTACCGCGCGGCTGCCCTGAAGACGATGGCCAGCACCGCCCGACTGGCGGAGAAGGGACCCGCCAAGGAGAAGCTGGTGGCGGCACTGGTGAAAGCGCTCAGCCAGGGTGCACCCGAGCGGCTGGCCGCGCTCGACGAGACGGCGCGTGCCCTCTTTGCGGAGGTACAGCACGCCGGGGGGCGGGCCGACTGGGGCGCGCTCCTGGCCGTCGCGCAGCGTGCACAGATCGTGACCGCCGTCCAGAAGCAAAAGCGCTACGGGGGCGAGGAGTTGCTGACCGGTAGCCCCCTTGGACAGGCACGTAGCTACCAGGATGTGCTGGCCCGGCTGGAGGCGCGCGGCTTGCTGCTCGGTGAGAGTGCGCTCGACCCCTCGAAATCCGTCATCGACTTCGGCCTGGCGCAACAGTACGTGATCCCGCACGAGGTCGCCGCACAGTTACCCCCGCCCGCCCCCCGCCAGGCCGTGGTCCTGGCACCCCCCGCGCAGGTGGTAGTCTCGGAGGCAGCCGCCTTCAGCCGCCAGCTCTACGCCCTGTGGAGCTACCTGTGGAAACAGCAGCCGGTGCTCCTCACCTCCACACAGACGCTCTCCAAACGCGACCTGAAGAGCCTGGCGACCCTCCACCCGCAGCCCTTCGACGCGGCGGCCCTCAAGCGCGAGGATGAGTTGCCCTGGCTCTACTTCCAGCGCCGCCTACTCCAGGCCCTCGGGCTCGTGCGGGAGGGGAGTGGCCAGTTACAGGGCAACCCGACCGCCGCCGAGGCGTACTGGGACGCGCCGCTGGTGACGCGTGCCGCGCAGTGGACCCGCGCCTGGCAGGAGGGTGACTGGTGGGTGGAACTGGAGCACCTGGGGGAGGTCAAGTGGCGACCCGGCAGTGCCTTCGAGCGGCTGCGCGCCCCGGCGCGGCTACGCGAGGCTCGAACGCGGCTGCTCGCGTCGCTGGCTGCTCGGGGGGCCGGGGGCGCGTGGCTGTGGCTGGATGATCTCCTGGCCCAGCTCCAGATGGCGGAGCGCGACCTGCTCCTCGACTACCAGCCGAATCGCTACTACTACGGCTATCAGATGGTCACGCACCGCTATCAGGCGCAGCAGAACCGCCAGGGGTGGGCCTTCGAGCCGGTAGCCACCGATAGCGAGGGCTGGCAGCGCGTCGAGGGCGGCCTGGTGCAGCATGTCGTCCACCTTCTGCACTGGCTGGGGCTGGTCGATCTGGGGCGCGATGCGGCAGGCAAGCTCGTAGCCCTGCGCCTGAATACGCTCGGCGAGCACCTTCTGGCGCGCGGTCCCGCGCCGCAACAGGCAGCGGCGAGCGGTGGCCGCATCGTGCTCCAGCCAAACTTCCACCTGGTGGCCTTTGGTCCAGTGGCGGAGCGCGCCCTGCTGGAGGTCGAACGCTTTGCCGACCGGCTGGGGGCAGACCAGGCCATCGAGTTCGAACTGACGCGGGCGAGCCTCTACCGCGCGCAGCAGGCGGGGATGGACGCGGGCGCGGTCCTCAGCCAGCTGGCGGAACTCACTGGCAGTCCGGTCCCGCAGAATGTGGCGCGCACCCTCGAGGAGTGGCAGGCGGCCCACGAGCGCGTCGTGATCCGGCGACAGGTGTCGCTCTTGCAGGTGGGCGATGAGGGACTCCTGGCACAGCTCCTGGCGACCCCCGAGAGCGGCTTGCGGGCGCTCTCGGCCACGATGGCGCTGGTGGAGCAACCAGCAGCGGCAGAACGCACCCTACAGGCGGCAGAGCTCGCGCCGGTGCAGGGTCATGATCGGAGCGGGCGTGGCGGGCTCACGCTCTCGGAGGAGGGGGTTGTGCAGTTCCGGCACCAGGTGCCGGATATCTACCTGCTGGGACGTGTGCAGCAGCTGGCTGAGGAGAGAGAAGGCCAGTGGCACCTGACGAGTCAGGCAGTGGAGCGCGCGCGCCAGACGCTGGGACTGGAGGCGGAGGCGCAACTGGCCGCGTGGCGCGCGCTGCTCTTCGGCCCGGAACCCCTCTGGCTGGAGCGGCGCATCAAGGCCTGGTGTCACCACTACGGCCAGGCACGGCTACATACGGGGCCCCACCTGGAGGTGCGCGACGAGGCGGTGCTTGCCACGCTCCAGTCCGATCCCCGGCTCGCGCCGTACCTGAAGCGCTTCAAGCCGCGCGGGCCGCTACTGACGGTCCAGGCAGAGGAGCTGGCGGAGCTGCGCGCCCTGCTCGCTGAGTACGGGATCGAGGTCCGCGAGCCATAAGCTCACGGACCGGCACCCTCTTACGGCACGCTATGGGCACGGCAAGCGTCCACCCACCTGATGCACGGCGCGCGTGGGGGTAGAGCGTGTACGCTAGCCGTGCACGTTCCCCCTCTCCTAGTTGCCTCCCCTCCCCTGCCCCTTCTACCGGCTACCCTCTTGCGCACAGGCGTCCGGGCAGAGCAGGGGAGGGGAACGCTTTTGCATCTGCATAATATCATACAATCATATAGTCATAGGCGTGGTACAGCGCTTTGTGGTAGGTGACCCTGTGGTACAACGATCAGGCAGATGACTGCTATAGATCAGGTGGCCAAAGGTCGTGCTAACGGAGGCTGCGGTGCTGATATGAAGAGAGCCTGGTGCTGAAACGCGAGACCAGCGACAAGTTGAGCAGTGCCCTGTCCCCGCATAGTCTGGGAAGTCTCGCCTGCCGGGCAGGATTGGGGACAGGGGTGGCAATAGTACAAGGCGCACCAGCAGGCGCGCGACACGATACCGGACGGCGATGGAGCTCGACATCATCAACCGCTGTGGGTAGCACCCTCCTACGCGTCCCATTCGGCAACGTAGCCGTTGCAACTGTCCCAGCAGAAGGCAATAGCGTTGACCGAAGGAGCCGGAGGTTGAGAGAAGTCAGCAGCACATAAATTCATACAACCATAAATTCATAACAAAACATGTTACCCTTATTCTGGTCCTGAAAGCCACGGGTCGCATGATTTAGAATAGCCATGTCAGCGTGACCCTTATAGATTTAGCCCGTAAAACCCAGGAGGCTTCGCCTAAAGCGCCTACTGTTGGCCAGCCCTGGGATATAAGGGCTTGCCCTGCTTCGCTTAAAGCGCCTACTGTTGGTAGCCGCTTTAGATTGGCTTATGTGCTTGAAAATACAGTACAAATGATCTATAATTCTCTCTATGATTCTGACTTTCAAGTACCGACTTACCCCAACCCCCGCACAGCGCACAGCCCTCACGCGTACGCTCGATGCGGCGCGTTGGGTATACAACAAGACACTTGAGGTACGACGCGATAGCTGGGCGGAGCAGAAAAAGAGCATGTCCAAGTATGACACGCATGGCCTGCTGCCCGGCTGGAAAGCGGAGTATCCGTTTCTGCAAGACGCCTTCTCGCAGGTGCTGCAAGAGGCCCAGGAGCGCGTCGATTTGGCCGTCAAAGCCTTCTTTCGGCGCGTGCAGGCGGGTGAAACACCCGGCTATCCGCGATTCCGGGGCAGAGAGGGCTATGATTCCTTCGCCTTCCCGCAACCCGGCTTTGGCTGGAAGCTGCTGGATAACGAGCGGGTGCGCCTCTCCAAGATAGGCGACGTGAAGCTCAAACTCCATCGACCCCTCGACGGCACCCTCAAGCGGCTCATCCTCACGCGCGACCGGCTGGGGAACTGGTACGCCTGTTTCGTGGTCGAGGCCGAGCCGCGCGTGCTGCCGCCCTCCCCCCATATCACGGGCATTGACCTAGGGCTCGCGGTCTTTGCGACCCTCGCGCATGGGCCGCCCATCGACAACCCGCGCTTTTTCAGACGGGACGAGTTGGACTTGGCAAGGGCGCAACGCCAGATGGCGACCTTTGACAAAGATACGCCCAAGCGGGCCAGAGCCAAACGCAAGGTACAACATATCCATCAGCGCATCAAGAATCGACGCAACGACTTCGCACATCAGGAAAGTCGTAAGTTGGTCAACCGCTATCAAGTCCTGGTGTTTGAAGACTTGAACGTAGCGAACATGGTTAAGAATCACTCGCTTGCCAAAAGCATCAGCGACGCGGCGTGGAGCCAACTGGTACGGGAAGCGACCTACAAGGCAGAATGGGCCGGTAGGTCGCTCGTCCTGGTCGACCCCAAGTACACCTCGCAGGACTGCTCTGGCTGTGGTGAGCGCGTTCCCAAAGCCTTGTCGGTACGGGTCCATGACTGTCCACACTGCGGTCTCGTCTTGGATCGAGATCTGAATGCCGCTCGCAACATTCTTGCTCGTGGATTGGCGAGCATCGGTATCAATCCGTAGTAGCCCATGTGCTTCCAGCCTTGGGAACAGTCACGGGGTTTGCTTTCCCCTCCACCACCAGCGATACGCCTCCTGACCGCAGCAGGCTCCACAGGCGGATCGGGAATGTATAAAATCATACAATCATACCCCGCCGTGACTATCCCCTACCCTATCACTTCCCATCGTATCTGGCGCGTCGCCCCAGAGTCAGGGAGCATAAAATCATACAATTATTAAAGTCATGGGGCTTGTCCTCCCCGCAACCGCTGGTGCAAGAGCGCGCCTGAAGCCCATCCTCCATAGCAAAATGGATGATGCATAAAGTCATACAATCATCACAAAGGAGATATAGCTTCTGTAGCCTGCCCTTCCAGCCCAACAGTAACAACAGCTTCTGGTACCTCACATCTTTTCCCACGCAGGCACACTCCCATGTTCCTCTCGAATGGCGCTGTTGCGGCATGGTCCTGTCATCGCGATCACCAGTCCGGAAAAGTCTCAAGTAGCCATGCTCTATAACGGAGTATGCAGTTCGCCTCATCGACTTGTCCGCCGTGACACACCCACGACTAGAAGTCGCGGGCTTCACGCAGGGTTAGCTGCGAGCTACATGCCGGGTGTCCACCGGAACTACCTGGGCGTTTCCCAGGATACTTGGTAGGGTGGGTGAAATGCACAGCGTTGGGCACGCTCCGGCCTGCAAGCAGTTGGCCCGTTTGCCCCAGGGCGAGAATGTTGGTGCAACCCACCACATCCCGAGGGGCGTGAGTGCCGCACACGCGGCAGTGGTACACGCGCCGCTGCTTGCTTCTGTTCCCGCATACGGGGCACGTTTGCGAGGTGTAGGGTTCGGGGATGACTTTTGCGCCTGCCAGCTTGTAGGACAGCAGGAAAATCAGCCGGGCATTACAGGCTTGACTCACCTGTTGGGCCTGCTGAGCGCCCATCTTCTGCGCCGCGTCGTTGAACGGTTCGCCTACATAGCAGGTGGCATCGGGGAAGGCATCCGCGACCTGGCGCGTGGCCTTGTGGCAGATATCCTTGATGCGGCGCTTGGCCTTGCCAAGCATCTTGTGCTTGCGGCGTTGGAGCTTCAACCACCGATTCGAGCCCTTGTGCTTCCTGGCTTGCGCGGCCTGAATGCTTACCAGCTTCTTGTTGCGCCACTGGACAGTCGCTTTGGCCTCGCGGCCACTGATGACGAGGGCCTGCTTGCCATCTGTGGCGGCGATGAGTGTATTCACGCCTAGATCAACGCCAATGGTGCTAGTCGGAATGCGCTCCTCGTCTGAGAGCTCGCACACCACAAGCACATGCCCATAGCAGAGGCGTACCTCCATCAGGCGGCCTGGCAGCGTGATGCCGTCGGGAACACGAACACGGAGGTGGCCGCTTTGACCGTGAGGGAGAAGGAGGTAGCCATCTCGCAGGCGCGCCCCCTGATGGGTGTAGATGACATCGCGGTAGCGGTGGAGTCGCCAGGGATAGCGTGCTTGTTCATGTCCCTTTTTGCGAAGTTGCGTGATCGCATTCAGTGCCTCGCAAAACTCGGCGATGATCTGCTGGATGGATTGAGAGTGCAAGTG